>NZ_JBVJWR010000004.1:201857-433366 GCF_055602235.1 Streptomyces sp. NPDC037410
GGGGTTGGGGGGGGGGGGGGGGGGGGGGGGGGAGAGGGGGGAGGCGGCGGGGGGGGGGGGGGGGGGGGGGGGGGGGGGGGGGGGGGGGGGGGGGGCCCCCCCCCCCCCCCCCCCCCCCCCCACTGCCCGTCGGACCTAGAACTCCAGGCCGGCGAGGAGGCCCCGGTAGAAGGCCGCGTGCGGCGTCTCGACCGGGGTCGCTCCCGCGAAGTACGTCGCCGTACGGGGCGTGCCGTCGAGCTTCCTGAGGTAGTCGAAGGCCTTGTTGTCCTCCTCGCCCCAGACCACGAACCGCCAGTTCAGCGGCCTGTCGGCGGCCTCGGCGAGGGCCTGCGTGGCGGCCGTCTTCGACTCCGGCGCGCCGTCCGTCTGGAACACGACGAGCGCCGGCCGGGCCGGGTCGTTCTTCTCGTGGTGGGCGAGGACCTCTTCGACGGCCCGGTGGTAGTTGGTACGGCCCAGGCGGCCGAGGGTGGCGTTGACCTCGTCGATACGGGTGGGGGTGAGGTCGGCCGGGGTCAGGTCGACGGTGCCGTCGATGTCCGTCGAGAAGAAGACGGTGGTGACGGCGGCGTCCTCGTCGAGGTGCGCCGCGAGCGCGGTGACCTGCTCGGCGAGCCGCTGCACGGAACCGTCCTTGAAGTACCCGCGCATCGACCCGGAACGGTCGACCACGAGGTACACGGCGGCCCGCGCGCCACCGAGCCCCTGCTTCTTGAGCTGCGCGCCGGCGGCCTTGTAGGCGTCGACGAGGTGCGGGGCGGCGGCCTTGACGGCGGGGAGGGGGGTGGCGGGTGCGGCCGGAGCCTCGTCGGCCTGAGCCTCCGGCTCGGGGGTGGAGTCGGCCGCGTCCGCCTCCGGCTCGGGGATGGAGTCGGCCTCGGCCGCCGGGACGGCGACCTCGGCCTGCGACTCGTCGCCGACGACGGCCTCCGGCTCCGTGACCTGGGCCTGCGGCTCGTCGGCCTCCGCCTCGGGCTGAGCCTCGTCGCTCGCGACAGCCTCCGCCTCGGGCTCGGGCTGTGCCTCGTCGGCCGCGACAGCCTCCGGCTCCGTGGCCTCGGCCTGCGGCTCGTCGACAGCCTCCGCCTCCGGCTCCGCCGGAGCCGTGTCCTCGGCGACGACGGCCGCCTCGACGGCGATGCCGGCGTCCGCCGAGGCAGCCTCCGGCTCGGTCGGGTCGGTGGCCTCGGCCTGGGCCTCGTCGGCCGCGTCGGCGTCCGCCGGCTCCGTGTCCACAACGGCCGCTTCCGGCTCCGCCGGGGCCTCGTCGGCCGCGTCCGCAGTCTCGGCCTGCGGCTCGTCCGCAGCCTCGGCTTCCGGCTCCGCCGGGGCCTCGATCGCCTCGTCGGCGGCCGTTGCGTCCGCCGCGTTCACCTCGGCCTCGTCCGCCGCCTCGGCGACCGGCTCCGTAGCCGCCGCCTCGGAGGCCTCCGCCTCCGCAGCCTCGCCCGCATCCGTCGTCGTCCCGGTCCCCGACGTCCTCGCCCTCGGGATCTGCGGGTTGTCGAAGGCCGCCGCCACCAGGTCGTCCGCCGCTCGGCGGGCCTCGGTCTTCTCCGACGGCGCGGGCTCCACGGACGCCGACGCCGACGGCTCCGCGGTCTTCGTGGCCTCTACCGGCTCCGCCGTCTCCACGGACTCACGCGTCTGGGGCGGGACGGAGGTTGCCGGGGAGTCCTCGCGGTCCCGGCCGAACACCTTGCGCAGCATGCTCCGAATACCCATGGGCGAACCCTTTCGCATGAGTGGGGGTGCAGTGTGAATGTCCGTACTGGGCGTTTCGGGACGTTCATCCCTGGCCAGGGCGGACACGTAAGGTTAGCGGCCGCCCTCTCCCCTTCCAGTGACCCGGTCGCCCCCGCTTTCAGGGCGTTCATTCGACGTTCACTCGGGTGCCCCGTCACTCCACCCCCAGGCCGTCCCTGAACCTCGTGAACTGTTCCTCCGGGTCCCCCGTGTACGCCCACGGCACCCACGCCGCCCGCTTCCCCAGCATGGTCATCACGTCCTTCGCGATCTCCACCTGGCCCGCGTAGCAGGCCGCGTGCGCCAGGAAGTTGAGGTCGCCGATCTCCTCCGGGGCCACCGGGCGGCCCGGGTCCCGGCCGCCGATCCAGCGCGCGTGCGTCCGGCGCAGTTCCGTGACCGCCAGTTCGTGCTTCCAGTGCTGGTCGAAGCCGCGCACCGGGCCCCGGCCGAGCGCCCCGTCCGCGATGTACCGGTACTCCTCGACCCGGGCCACCTGCACCAGGACCGGCAGCGGGGAGCCGGGCGGGGCCACGCCCGCCGCGTCGCGGGCGAAGTCGTACATGCTGCCGTGCGTACCGTGCCACCGCGCCGACCAGTAGCGGAGCACCTGGATGTGACCCTCGGTGTTGTACGGGTCCCGGCGCCGCAATTCGTCGAACCAGTGCCGTAGTTCGCGGCGCGGCACCCCGCCCTCGTAGAGACGCGCCACGGAGAGGAGGGAGACCCAGGGCATCGGGTCCTGCGGGGCCGCCTCCGCCGCGCCCCGGCAGGCGTCGACGGCCGCGTCGATCCGGGCCCGTTCGACGACGGCGCCCCGGCCGGCCGCGATGGCCGCGTCGAAGACCCGGACCACCTCGGTCGCGGCCCGCAGCACGGCGGCGTCGGGGTTGCCGGGCTCGGCGGCCCGCCACGTCTCGACGGTGGAGCTGCCCGCGGCGGCGTGCGAGAGGAGCCGCAGCCGGTGGGTGCGGCGCGCCCAGTCCGTACCGGTGGCGGCGAGCAGGTCCCGTACGCCCTGCCAGCGGCCGATGACGATGTCGTGGCGCGCCTCGGTCAGCGCCCGGTCCCCGAAGTCCGGGTCGAAGTCGGGTACGAAGCGCTCCTGGCGGGACGGGCGCACGGAGCGGCGGCGTACGGCCATCGGGGGCCTCCTTCGGGTTCGGCTGCCGTAGGAAGAAGTCGCTCTGTCCGGTGGTGCGGGCGTACCGGTCGTGCGGACGTACCGGTCGCCCGGACGTACCGGCGTCAGAAGTCCGTCGCGTAGCTCTTGTCGCGCGTTCCCGTACGCGGCCGCGTGGCCGGCGCCGAGCCCTCCGCCGCCGCGAGCGCGCGGACCACGTCGAGGCGGGCCGGGCGGTAGTAGTCGCTGCCCTTCCGCCAGTACACGAGCAGTGGGACCACGCCGGTGAACAGGCCGCCGAGGCCGATCGTGAGGGCGGTCGTGGAGAGTTCGCCGAGCGAGGCGACGAAGGCCCACAGCATGAACGCGGAGCCGAGCAGCGGCCACAGCCCGCCGAGGACGAGGTTCCGTACGGAGCGGAACAGGACCGCCCTGTACGCGACGACGGCGGCGATGCCCGCGAGGCCGTAGTAGAACGCGATCTGGAGGCCGATCGCGGCGACGGCGTCGCTGAGGATCTGCTGCACGGAGCCGGCGGCCGCGGCCGCGCAGAACATCAGGAGGGCGGCGCCGCCGACGGCGGCGACCGCGACCCACGGGGTGTTCCAGCGGCGGTGGACGAGACCGAGCGCGGCGGGCAGGGTCCGGTCGCGGCCCATCGCGAACAGCGAGCGGGTGACCTGGAGGAGGGTGGTCTCCAGGGTGGCGACGGTGGACAGGAGGACGGCCACGACGAGCAGTTTGCCGCCGACGCCGGGCCAGATCGCCTCGCCGAGGACGGCGAGGACGTTGGGTCCGGCGGTACGGATCTCCTCGGCGCTCAGCAGGACGTTGACGGCGACCGTGAAGGCCTCGAAGAGGAGGAAGACGAAGCCGACGCCGACGAGCGCGGCGAGCCCGGCGGTGCGGCGGCTGTTCCGGGTCTCCTCGCTGAGGTTGCTGGTGACGTCCCAGCCCCAGTAGTAGAACGCGGCGATCAGCGCCCCGGCGGCGAAGGTGTCCGTCCCGTGGAAGTGGTCGAGGGCGAACCAGGACCAGTCGAAGGCGGTGGCCCGGCCCCGGTGCACGACGGCGGCCAGGACGAAGCCGAGCAGGATCAGCATCTCGACGCCGGACATCACGAGCTGCGCCCGTACGGTGAGCCGCGCGCCGCCCAGGACGACGAGCAGCATCATCAGGAACCAGCCGGCGCCGACGGCCGCCGCGAGCGGGGTGTTCGAGGCCAGGTCCGGGTCGATCAGGGAGAGCGTGAGCGAGCCGGCGGGCAGCGAACCGGCCACCATGAACACGGTGGCGGCGATGACGAGCGCCCAGCCGGAGAGGAAGCCGAGGAAGGGGTGGAGGGTGCGGCCCACCCAGGAGTACCCGGCGCCGGCGTTGACGTCGATGCGGCCCAGGCGGGCGTACGCGAGGACGATGCCGAGCATCGGTATCGCGCAGTACAGCAGGGCGGCGGGTCCGGCGAGGCCGACCGCGCCGAAGAGGACGGCGGTGGTCGCGGCCAGCGAATAGGCGGGGGCGCTGCCGGCGACGGCCATCACGATCGTGTCGAAGGTACCGAGGACATTGGGCTGGAGCCCTCTGTTCGTGGTGGTGCGCATGGCGGAGTCCTCGGGGCGCTGGGGTGGGGCAGGGCGAGGCGGCGGAGCGAAGCGTCAGGCTTTCCGGGCCGGTTGGGGCCGACGGATCGAGCGCATCGTAGTCGTCCCGTGGTGTTCCGGTAATGGCAGTGGGGAGGGTTCCATTCCGTAACCGCCGGTAAGTCCTTCTGTACGCCCCCCGGGAGACGTTTACCGCAGGTCGGGACTGGCGATGGCGCGGGCCGCGCTCACCTCCGAACGGAGCGGCGCGAGCACTCCGTTCTCGTCGCCGGGGAGCTCCGCGCGGACCTCCACGAGGGTGTCCGTATCGCGCAGTCCGTCCGCGAGCTCCCGCAACTCCCGCTCCACGGCGGCCACCTCCGCCGGGTCGGGCGCCGGGGCGCCGTGGTTGACCCGGATCCGGGCGGCGGTCGTCGCGTCCACGATCCGCTCCACGGCGACGACCAGCGGCCACCAGGCGGCGGCGCGGGTACCCGTCGGCGGCGGTTCGGTCAGGGCCCGCTGGAATTCGGAGCGGACCGTCGACAGGTCCCGGTAGAGCTTCCGGCGGGCCCGGAGGCGCGCGCCCTGGTCCGGGCTCGTCGCGCTGAACGCCCGCTGGACGTACGCGGCGGTGTCCGCGACGGCGTCCGCGAGCCGGTCCCCGATCCGGGCGTGCCAGGACTCGGGCCAGAGCAGATAGCCGGCGACCAGCGCGATCGCGCAGCCGATGAGGGAGTCGTAGAGACGGGGCAGGACGAGGTCGAAGCCCTGGTGGTTGAGCGTGTCGGAGAGCAGCAGGATGACCGGGGTGATGGCCGCGGTCTGGAAGGCGTACCCCTTCGCGGAGAACGCCGGGATCAGCGCCGCGAGCACGGCAAGCACCGGCACGTCCCACCAGCCGCGCGGCACCTCGGAGAGGACGAGCGCGGCAAGGACGAGACCGGCGGCGGTGCCGGCGGCGCGGAGCACGGCCCGGGAGAAGACCGAGCCGAAGTCGGGCTTCATGACGAAGGTGACGGTGAGCGCGACCCAGTACGAGCGGGGGACCGGGATCAGGGAGACGAAGGCCTGCGCGAGGCCGATGCAGAGCGCGAGCCGCAGGCCGTACCGCCAGGACGCCTCGGAGAGCAGCACCGCGCGGACCGTCCGGCGGGCCCGGACGCGGAGCGCGGCGGGGCGGCCGAGGCGGTCGTCGACGTTGTACGGGTCGGGGTCCGCCTTGTGGACGACGGCCGCCGCGTGCCGCAGGGCGTGGTCGACCGCCTTCTCCGCGGGCCGTTCGGGCACGGGCAGGTCGTCGAGGACGGGGGCGCCGGTCCGGCCCTCCTCGACGGCGTCCGCGAGCTCCCGCACGGCCGCCGGGATCGCCGGGGACAGCGGGCCGACGAGACGGGCCCGCAGATGCGCGGCGGGCGCGGCCTCGACGAGCGGGATGACGACGTTCAGCTGGGCCAGGATCCGCACCAGCGGCGCGGCCCGGCCGTGCTGGCGGGCCCGGTGGGCGAGGACCAGGTCGTACGCCTGGTTGAGGGAGGTGGTGACGGCCTGCCGTTTCTCCTCGTACGCGGCCGTGCCGGTCGCCTCGTACAGCTCGGCGACCGTCCGGTAGGTCGCGGCCACGGCCTCCCGCTCGGGGGCGACGCGGCGCATCGGCCAGCCGAGGAGGGTGAGCACGAGGACGAAGAGGCCGCCGAGGCCCAGCAGGACCGGGGCCTTCCACCACGGGTCGGGCATGGGCAGACCGGCCCCGACCACGGCGTTGAGCAGCAGGAGCAGGCCGGACACGGAGGCGACCGCGCCGATCGAGGAGATCATCCCCGAGACGAGGGCGACGACGGTGAGGACGGCGACGGCGATCCATCCCTGCCCGAAGACGAGCGTCCCGAGGGTCACCCCGAGCGCGCCGAACGCCTGTGGCACCGCGATGTTGAAGACCCGCATCCGGTAGGCGTCGGCGGTGTCGCCGATGACGCCGGACAGCGCGCCCATCGAGACCAGCGCGCCGTACGCGGGCCGCCCCGTCGCGAGGCCCACGGCCAGCGGCACGGACAGCGCGATCGCCGCGCGGGCGACGGCGGCCCAGGGGATCGGCGCGGGGGCCGGCTTGAGGCCGGCGGTGAGCCAGGCGGGCGGGGTGCCCCGTACGGACCGCTCCATGCGACCAACGTACGCCGCCCCCGTGTCGCTAATTGCGGTAGGACTCGACCTCGGAGGGCGGGCGGAGGGCCGCCGTGTCCGGATCCTCGCCGAACTCGGCTTTCGCGCGTCGCTGCCGCAGCAGGTCCCAGCACTGGTCGAGGCGGATCTCCAGCTCGGCCAGGCGGGCGCGTTCGTCGGAGGGGAGGCCGCCTGTTCCGGCGCGCTGCCGGAGGGCGCGCTCCTCCTCGACGAGGGCGCCGATGTCGTCCAGGATCTCGTCGTTGTCCATGCCTACCAGCGTGGCGGATCAGCCCGCCCCCCGCAGGTCGAGGACGGCGCCCCCGTCCACGGGGGGCCCGCGCCTGGTGGGGGCGGCGGCCACGGCGGTCAGTGCCGCAGGGCCTGGGCGATCTCGGCCTTCGGGGTGCCCGAGAGCGTGCGGTTGCTGCGGGCCGTGCCCGTCTTGGACTTCCCCGCTTCGACGCCGTCGATGTTCAGGACGACGACGTCGAGCAGATTGCCGTCGGCGTCACGGAAGTTGACCATGACCGTGTAGTCGGCGGTCTTGTCCTCGGGGTTGGTCGCGGTGATCTCGGCGACCGTCCGGTCCCCGTCGGTGCTGGTCGCCCCGGCGCGGACGTCCCCGGTGGCGTTGACCCCGTCCTTGACCTCGTTCATCTTCTCCTGGGCGGCGGAGGCGACGGCCGCGGTGGCGGACGAGACGATCTCGCCCGCCTTGTTCTTGGCGGTGTCGCATCCGGACCCGGTGAGGGCGAGGAGCACCGCCGCGGCGAGTGCGACTCCGGTGGTGGCGCGTCCCTTTCGGACTGTTCGGATCATGGGCCTGCGCCTCAGTACCGCTCGTCCGTGCCGTACGCGTCGTCCGTGGCCAGCGCCCAGATCACGAAGATCGAGATGGCCATCGAGAAGAGCGCCCACCACGGCTGGTAGGGGAGGAAGAGGAACTGGAAGAGGATGTTGAGGGAGGCCAGGGAGATGCCGGCGATCCGGCCCCACTCGGCGCCCTTGAGGATGCCGAAGCCGGCGATGGCGACGATGACGCCGAGGATGAGGTGGATCCATCCCCAGGTGGTGAGGTTGAACTTGAAGACGTAGTCGCCGATGCGGGTGTAGATGTCGTCCTCGGCGATGCCTGCGATGCCCTGGAAGACGTCCATGAAGCCGGTGACCAGCATGAGGACGCCGGCGAAGAGGGTGCCGCCGGAGGCCCAGGCGCCGGCGGTGCTCCGGGGGGCGGCCTTGCGGGGTGCGGTGTTCTGGCTCATGGCCCCATCGTGGGAGCGTTCGTACGATTCCGAACGTTCAACGGGGCCGAACGAGTGAGCGCAGGAAGGCGTCGAGGGCCGCGTCGAACTCCTCGGGCCGCTCCAGATTGGGCAGGTGGGCGGCCCGTTCGATTACGGTGAGCGTGGCGTGGGGCAGCAGGGCGTGCATCTCCTCCGCGTCCGCCACCGGGGTGTACGTGTCGTCCCGGCCGACGACGACGAGCGCGGGCACCGTGACGGTGGTGAGCGTCTCCCGGTAGTCGGGGCGTTCGGCCCGCCCGCGCAGGGCGGCCGCCGCGGCGACCGGGTCGGTGCCGCACATCATGCGGTGGACGTGGGGTGCGGCGTGCGTGTTGTACGGGGCGACCATCCGGTCCAGTACCTCGTCGGCGTACCCGCGCATGCCCTCCCGCAGGAGCCGGTCGGCCATGGCGTTCCGGGCGTTCCTGCCGTCCTCGGTCTCGGCGGCCGGGAAGGTGTCGGCGAGGACGAGGCCCCGGACCCGCCCGGGGTGGCGGCGGACGAGCTCCATGGCGATCTGGCCGCCCATGGAGAGGCCGGCGACGACGCAGTCGTCGATCCCGAGGGCGTCCAGGAGGCCGGCCAGGTCCTCGGCGAAGTCCCCGAGGAGGGTGGAGCCGGTGCTCGCGCCGAGCGGCGTGGCGCCGTAACCCCGCAGGTCGGGGGCGATGACGCGGTGTCCGGCGCGGGAGAAGCGGTCGATCTGCGGCTGCCACATGGTGTGGTCGAAGGGGTGGCCGTGGACGAGGAGGAGAGCGGGGCCGCTGCCCCGGTCCTCGTAGAAGGCCTCGGCGTGGACGGTGCGGGAGGCGGGCATGTACGCAGGCTAGTCAGCGCCAACAGTTCTGTGCAATAAGGACATTGCTGTCGGTGTAATAGGGGAAGCTCGCGCATGAGCTACCCGATGCGATTCAGCGTGGCTTGGTGAGCATATTCCGCCGGTATTTCGCGAAAAGATCAAGAGGTCATGCAAGTTGCAGACGATATGATGCCGGATGTGTTCATCGGGGTGAGAATTTCAGCGCGGCGATATTAACCAATGCTAGGTTCTCGCTCGTGAGTCAAGACACCCTGGTCAAGCGACAGTTCGGGCACCATACCCGGCTCTCGCTGTCTCCTGCGGAGGTTCGCGCAGTGGATGACCAGGCGCACGCGGCCCGCACGATGTGGAATCTGCTGCACGTGTGGTGGCGGATGATGCCGAAGGAGCAGCGGACTCTCGCGAACGCGGACGCCGCGATCCGGCAGGCCCGCAAGGACATCGATTTCCTGGCCGCCCTTCCTGCCCAGGCCGCGCAGGCCGTACTCAAGACGTACTTCCGGGCGTGGAAGAACTGCTGGGAGGGCCGCGCCGACGCCCCGAACTTCAAGGGCCGGTTCCGCACGGTGATGTCCGTGGACATCCCACAGGGCCGGGACCTGCACATCACCCGCGTACACCGCCGCTGGGGCATGGTCAACGTTCCCAAGGTGGGCCGGATCCGCTTCCGGTGGACCAAGAACCTGCCCGTGGGCAAGCGCGCCGACGCGGAGAACCGGATCACCGGGGCACGACTGGTCAAGGACGCGCTCGGCTGGCACATCACCTTCCGCGTCCAGACCCTGGAGGCCATGCCCGCCCCTCATCAGGGGCCGGACGTCGGCATCGACGTGGGCGTGACCGTGCCCCTCGCCCTGTCGGACGGCACAACCTACGAACACGGCGAATGGCTGACCGGCAAGGAGAAGGCCAGGCTCCTCCACCTGGAGCAGCGCGCCGCGCAGCGCAAGCGGCACCACAGGCCCGGCGAGCGCACCAGCCGCCGGCTGCACCACACGTACGACCGGATCGCAGAACTCCGCGCGAAAGCCAAGCGCCGGGCCCTCGACTGGCAGCACAAGACGACCACCCACATCGCCCGCGCCTACGGCACCGTCGTGGTCGAGGCACTCACCATCACGAACATGGTCAAGTCCGCCGAGGGAACCGTCGAAGCACCGGGGAAGAACGTCGTGCAGAAGGCCGGTCTGAACCGCTCCATCCACGCCGAGGCGTGGGGCCGGACGGTCACCCTGCTGGCGTACAAGACCGCCCAGCGCGGCGGCACCCTGGTCAAGGTTCCCGCCCCCGGCACCTCCCGGCGCTGCTCGGCGTGCGGCTTCACCACGCCCGGCAATCGGGAGTCCCAGGCCGTTTTCGTGTGCAAGAACCCGGACTGCGACTGGTCGGGCAACGCCGACCACAACGGGGCCCGGAACGTCTTGCACCTCTACCGGATGGGCCTTGCGCTCATCCCGGCTGCCGGAAGGGCAGTCGTCAGACGCGCCAAGCGCGTCAAGCCCGCTGCCGTAAGGTAAGCGGGAATCTCCCGGCTCCGGTCGGGAGAGCACTTCAACTCCAGCCCACCCTGCACAACCACAACCCGCTCTCCGCCACCGCCGGGGAAGGCCGACGGGCCGAACTCGCCGCGCTGCTCCGCCGCCTGGAGCTGACCGCCGTCGAGGACACCACCTGGGCGTTCCTCGCCCCCGACGCGCCCGCGCCGCTCGCCGCGCGCGCCCCCGAGCAGGTGCTCCTCGTCGACAGCCTCTCCAAGCGGCTCGCCCCCGGACTCACCGTCGGCTACCTCGTGGTCCCCGCCCGGCTCCGTACCGCCGCCGCCGACGCCCTGCGCTCCGGCGCCTGGACGGCCGGCGGGCTCGCCCTCGCCGCCGCGACGCGCTGGACCGGGGACGGGACGGTCGCCGAGGCCGTGGCGCTCAAGCGGGCGGACACGGAGGCCCGGCACGCCCTGCTCCGGCGCCGCCTCGCCGGACACGCCCTGCGGACCTCCCCGCACGCCTACTACTGCTGGTGGGAGTTGCCCGCGCCCTGGCGCGCGGAGACCTTCACGGCTGCGGCGGCCGCGCGGGCGGGCGTGGCCGTCACCCCCGGCAGCGCCTTCGCGGTCGGCCGCGCCGCCGCGCCCGACGCCGTCCGGCTCGGCCTCGCGTCACCGCCGGTCGCGGTCCTGGACGAGGCCCTGGTCCGGCTGGCCGCGGTGGCAGCTTCAGGCCCGTGATCCACTTGCGGGGCGCGGGGCGCGGGTGTGCCCTGGAGGGTGCGGGAACCCGGAACCAGGGGGGTCGGACACGAAGGAGCTCCTGCCATGGCCGCACACGCAGCGGTGCCCGTCCGGCGCTCGTTCAGCGCGCACGGTTGGGCCCTCCCGGCGACGACCGGCGTCCTGTACGGCCTGTACGCGCCGGTGATCGCCCGAGACGGCGGCGCGCTCAGCTGGGGACAGTTCTGGCTGGGCGTCATCTCCGCCGTCGTCGTCGCCGTCGGGATGTACGCCCTCCGGCGCTACGGCCACCACCTGCCCCGCGAGCTGCGGGGCACCGCCTGGGGCGCCTACGCCGGCATCGGGATCGGCTTCCTGTTCAGCCTCTCCGGCGCGAGCATCTACTCGTCGGTGCTGCTGGGCCTGATCGTGGGCGCGATCGCGGGCGGCTCGGCGTTCTACCTCTTCTACACCCATGAGGACGCGACGGGCCATCCGGCGCCGTACTGAGGCCGTCGCAAGGCCGGGGGCCCCGCTCGGGGCCCCCGGCCTTCGGCTACGCCGCGCCCCGTGGGGTCGTCTGCTGGACCGACCACCGGTTGCCGTCCGGGTCCTCGAAGTAGACGAAGGAGCCCCAGGGCTGGTCGTCGATGGCGGTGACCTGGATGCCGCGGGCCGTCAGGTCCGCGTGGGCCTCCTCGATGTCGGTGACGACGACCTGCATGTTGTCCAGCGAGCCGGGGGTCATCGCGGTGATGCCCTTGCCGAGGGCGATCGAGCAGGCCGAGCCGGGCGGGGTGAGCTGGACGAAGCGGATGTCCTCGCTGACGGTGACGTCGTGGTCGGCGTGGAAGCCGACCTGTTCGTAGAAGGCCTTGGCCCGGTCGATGTCGGTGACGGGGACGCCGATCAGCTCCAGTCTGATGTCCATGGTCAGGACCGCACCTCGCCCCGTACGACCACGACCGGGCACGGCGCGTGCTGGGTGACGTGGGAGGAGACCGAGCCGAGGACCGCCGCCTTGAAGCCGCTGTAGCCGCGGTCGCCGACGACGAGGAGGCTCGCGCCGGCGGCCGCGTCGATGAGGGCCTGGGTGGCGTTGGCGCCGACGACCGTACGGGTGACGCCGGCGGCCGCCGCGGGCGTGAGGGTGGCGTCCACCGCCTGGTCGAGGATCGTCCTGGAGAGCTCCTCGGGGTCGTACTGGAGCGGAACGCCAGGCATCACCGATGCCCAGACCGCCGGGTAGTCCCAGCTGATCACCGCCTCGAGCGAGTCCCCGGTGAGGGCGGCCTGCGCGGCCGCCCACTTCAGCGCCTTCAGGGAAGGCTCCGATCCGTCCACGCCCACCACGATCCTGCCGCCGGCCATCGCCGACCTCCGTTTCGTCGCTGCCAGTGCGCTGCAAGTGGACCTAACGTAACAAAACCGGTCAGTCCAGGCGCAGATCTGCCAGCTGCTTCTCGAACGGGACGATCTCCTCGTCGTCGGCCCGCCGGGCCGGACGGGCCGCCACGGTGTCCGCGAACTCGTTGCCCGCGCGGGTGATCCGGGCCGGCAGCCCCTCCGTGTACGCGTCGCCGCCCGAGCCCCAGTCCTCGGAGGCCGCGTAGACCGCGGTGGGGGAGACGGAGGCGCGGAGGTAGGCGAAGAGCGGGCGCAGGGCGTGGTCCAGGACCAGGGAGTGGCGGGCGGTGCCGCCGGTCGCGCCGATGAGGACCGGGGTCCCGGTCAGCGCGGACGGGTCGACGAGATCGAAGAAGGACTTGAACAGGCCGCTGTAGGAGGCCGTGAAGACCGGGGTCACCGCGATGACCCCGTCCGCCGAGGTCACCTTCTCGATGGCCTCCTCCAGCGCCGCCGACGGAAAGCCCGTCACGAAGTTCTTCGCGATGTCGACGGCCAGGTCGCGCAGTTCGACGACCTCGACGTCGACGGCGTACTCCTGCTCGGCCAGCCGGTACCGGGCCGCCTGGAGCAGCCGGTCGGCGAGCAGCCGGGTGGAGGAGGGGGAGCTCAGGCCGGCGGAGACGGCGACCAGCTTCAGCGTCTGCATGGCGTCAGACCTCCTGGGAAGCGAGGACGGCGGGGTGGAGCGGGGCGGTCTCCGGGACTCCGGCGGGCCGCAGGTTCGCGAACTCCTTGCGCAGCACCGGGACGACCTCCTCGCCGAGCAGGTCGAGCTGCTCCAGGACCGTCTTGAGGGGCAGTCCGGCGTGGTCGACGAGGAACAGCTGGCGCTGGTAGTCGCCGACGTACTCGCGGAAGGACAGGGTGCGCTCGATGACCTCCTGCGGGGAGCCGACGGTCAGCGGGGTCTCGCGGCTGAACTCCTCCAGGGAGGGGCCGTGGCCGTAGACCGGCGCGTTGTCGAAGTACGGGCGGAACTCCCGTACCGCGTCCTGCGAGTTCTTCCGCATGAAGACCTGGCCGCCGAGGCCGACGATGGCCTGCTCCTCCGTGCCGTGGCCGTAGTGCGCGTACCGCCGGCGGTAGAGCCGGACCATCTTCTCGGTGTGCTGCTTGGGCCAGAAGATGTGGTTCGCGAAGAAGCCGTCGCCGTAGTACGCGGCCTGTTCGGCGATCTCGGGGGAGCGGATGGAGCCGTGCCAGACGAACGGCGGGACGCCGTCGAGCGGGCGCGGGGTGGACGTGAAGCCCTGGAGGGCGCTGCGGAACTTGCCCTCCCAGTCGACGACGTCCTCCCTCCACAGCTTGTGGAGGAGCGCGTAGTTCTCGATGGCGAGCGGGATGCCCTGGCGGATGTCCTGGCCGAACCACGGGTAGACCGGGCCGGTGTTGCCGCGGCCCATCATCAGGTCGACGCGGCCGTCGGCGAGGTGCTGGAGGGTCGCGTAGTCCTCGGCGATCTTCACCGGGTCGTTGGTGGTGATCAGGGTGGTCGAGGTCGACAGGATCAGGTTCTCCGTGCGGGCGGCTATGTGCCCGAGGAGCGTCGTCGGGGAGGACGGGACGAACGGCGGGTTGTGGTGCTCGCCGGTCGCGAAGACGTCGAGCCCGACCTCCTCGGCCTTGAGCGCGATCGCGACGGTGTTCTTGATGCGCTCGTGCTCGGTGGGGGTGCGGCCGGTGGTGGCGTCGGTCGTCACGTCGCCGACGGTGAAGATCCCGAACTGCATCGTGCTCACCTCTCGCGTTTCTCACTAGGCGTCTAGTGGTTGAAGCAGTGGTTGAAGCTTAAACTAATACCTCGAACGACGCGACCTCCCCCGCTATTCCGGCCCCCGTACCCTGGAGGGCATGAGCGAGAAGACGTGGGACCACGAGCGCTGGAAGGAGCGGGGCGTGATGCTCCGCGTCTTCGTGTACGTCTTCGCGACACACGCCTTCGCCGGCTTCGTCTGGCTCCTCTTCTACGTCGGGCAGAACGCCCAGAAGTAAGGCCCGACCAGGGCTCACGTAGAGTCCCCGACGTGAACGCTGCGATATCGGTGGTGTCGGTCGTCGGGATCGGCGCGGACGGCTGGGACGGGCTCCCCGAGACCGCCCGCCGCGCGCTGCGCGCCGCCGAGGTCCTGCTCGGCGCCCCCCGCCAGCTCGGCCTCCTCCCCGAGGACGACTGCCCCGGCGAGCGGATCGCCTGGCCCTCGCCGCTGCGCCCCGCCGTCCCCGGACTGCTCGCCGCCCACGAGGGCCGCGCGATCGCCGTCCTCGCCAGCGGCGACCCCAGCTTCTACGGCATCGCCCGCACCCTCGCGGAGACGGTGGGCGCCGACCGCCGCGTGACCTTCGACGTTCACCCGCACCCCTCCTCCGTCTCGTACGCCTGCGCCCGGCTCGGCTGGCCCCAGGAAGCCGTCGAGACGCTCTCCCTCGTCGCCCGGCCCCTCGCCGCGCTCTCCGCCGCCCTCCACGAGGGCCGCCGCCTCCTCGTGCTCAGCGAAGGCGCCGACACGGCCGCGCGGGTCGCCGCACTCCTGCGGGACACCGGCTGGGGCGGCACCCGTATCCGCGTCCTCGAACAGCTCGGCGGCCCCGCCGAACGGCTCCTCGACGGGACCGCCGCCGACTGGCCGTACGAGCGCACCGACGCCCTCAACGTCCTCGCCCTCGACTGCGCCCGCGACCCCGGCACCCTCCGGCTCGGCGCCGTGCCCGGACTGCCCGACGAGGCCTACGAGCACGACGGCCAGCTCACCAAGCGGTACGTGCGCGCGGCCACCCTCGCCGCCCTCGCCCCCGCCCCCGGCGAACTCCTCTGGGACGTCGGCGGCGGCTCCGGCTCCATCGGCGTCGAATGGATGCGCACCCACCGCTCCTGCCGGGCGATCGCCGTCGAGAAGTCCCCCGAGCGGGCCGCCCGCATCACCCGCAACGCCGACGCCCTCGGCGTACCCGGCCTGGAAGTCGTCACGGGACCGGCGCCGACGGCGCTGTCCGGTCTGGAGACGCCGTCCGCGATCTTCATCGGCGGCGGCCTCACCGCCCCCGGCCTCCTCGACACCTGCTGGGAGGCCCTGCCGCCCGGCGGCCGGCTCGTCGCCAACACCGTGACGCTGGAGTCCGAGGCGCTGCTCGCCCAGTGGTACGGCCGCCACGGCGGCGAACTGGTCCGGCTCGCCGTCTCCACCGCCGTGCCCGTGGGCGGCTTCACCGGCTGGCGCCAGGCCATGCCCGTCACCCAGTGGTCCGTAACGAAGGGTTGTACCGACTCATGACCGTCTACTTCATCGGAGCGGGCCCCGGCGCGGCCGACCTGATCACCGTGCGCGGCGCGCGGACCCTCGCGAAGTGCGGGGTCTGCCTCTACGCCGGCTCCCTCGTCCCCACCGAACTGCTCGCCGAGTGCCCGCCGGACGCGAAGCTCGTCGACACGGCGAAGATGCACCTGGACGAGATCGTCGCGGAGATCACCGCCGCCCACGAGGCCGGGCAGGACGTCGCCCGCCTCCACTCCGGCGACCCGTCCGTGTTCAGCGCGATGGCCGAGCAGATGCGCCGCCTGGACGCGGCCGGCATCCCGTACGAGGTCGTGCCCGGCGTCCCGGCCTTCGCGGCGGCGGCGGCAGCCCTGAAGCGGGAGCTCACCGTTCCCACGGTCGGCCAGACCGTCATCCTCACCCGCATCGCCCAGCAGGCCACCGCCATGCCGGAGGGCGAGGACCTCGCCACCCTCGGCCGCAGCGGCGCCCTGCTCGTCCTCCACCTCGCCGCGCGCTACGTCGACCGGGTCGTCGGCGAGCTCGTCCCCCACTACGGCGCCGACTGCCCGGCCGCCGTCGTCGCGATGGCCAGCCGGCCGGACGAGGTGGTCCTGCGGGGCACCCTGGAGGACATCGCGGAGCAGACGAAGGCGGCGGGCATCACGAAGACGGCCGTCATCATCGTCGGCCGCACGCTGGCGGCCTCGGAATTCCGCGACAGCCACCTGTACGACCCGGCGCGCGACCGCCACGTCTGCTGAGCCCGGAACGACGGAGGCCGGACCCCCACACGGGTCCGGCCTCCGTCACACCACCACGACTCAGGCGTTGGGCCGCTTGCCGTGGTTCGCCTTCTTCTTCTTGCGGGCCCGCTTCTTGTTGCCGCGCTTCGCCATGGGACTCCCTCTCGCTCGGGGACTCTGTCTGGGCACGAGCCTAGGTTCAGGGCCGTGGTGCCGCATGTCGGTGCCAGGGGCTTGAATGACCCCGTGACCGTCTACGACGTGGCCCGGGCGCTGCCGGGCATCGAGGAACTGCGCGACCACACCCGGGGGCTCGCGATGGTGGAGGCCGTGGTGTGCCCCGAGTGGGGCGACCGGTACTACTCCTTCGCGAAGGACGTGGCATCGATGTGAAACGGGCAGGGGGACCAGTACACGATCGTCTTCACCCCGGCGGGGGCGTACGTGGAGGGCTTCGACCACGAGTCCGTGATGAGCCCCTGGGCGCTGGACGACCCGGCCGTGTGGCCGGGTGTCCTCGACGACGTACCGGAGGTCTTCCGGCAGTGTGTGACGGACGGGGCCGAGGGCGAGCCACCGGACATCACCGTCTGCCTCTGGCGGGAGACGACAGACACGGCCTGGCAGGCGGGCACGATCGACTTCCCCACCTGGGGCGACGGAGAGCCGGACGGCTCCGACCACCTCTTCGAGCTGCTGCTCGACCGCTCGGCGGAGGCGTACGCGGCATGGGCGTCCGACTACTACGAGCGCCCCGTGGGCGTCGAGGTCGTACGCCACGTCCTGGCCCTGGAACCTCTGACGCGGGAGGTCGTGGCGGCCCTCAACCCGGACGTGGACCTCGCCGACCTGGCCGAGGACATCGCGGAGATCGGCTACCCGTCACTCAGGGACGTCGTCGACTGGCTGGAGGCGGAGTACGGGCCCCTCACGGAGAGCGAGCTCGCTGCGGCGCGGGCCGAGATGGAGGCCCTCGACGCCGAGCACGAGCGGCGCCGCAGGCTCAGGAACGAGTGAGGCCCCACTCCGGCGCGAGCACCGACATCACCGTCGCGTCCACCCGCTCCCCCTCCCAGAGCAGCGCCCCGCGCAGGACGCCCTCCGGGCGGAAGCCGGCCTTCTCGTAGGCGCGGCGGGCGCGGGGGTTGAAGGCGTAGACCTCCAGCCAGATCCGGTACAGGCCGAGCGTCCCGAAGCCGTGGCCGACGATCAGGCGGGTCGCCTCCGTGCCGAGGCCCCGGCCGACGGCGTCCGGGACGAAGGCGATCCGGAAGGCGCAGCTCTCGTTGCCGGGGTCCCATGCGGTGAGGACGGCCTCGCCGACGACCCGCCCGGTCGCCCGCTCGACGACGGCGAGGTCGAGCCGGTCGTCCTGCGCGCCGCGCGAGCCGTACCACTTCAGCAGGGCCGCCTCGTCGAAGTGCGTGTGGCTGCCGGTGAGCCGGGTGACCTCCGGGTCTTCGAACAGCGGCAGCAGCGCGGGCACGTCCGCCTCGGTGACGGGACGGAGGACCACCAGATCACCGGTGAGGGTGGGCTTGTGCGAGAAGTCGGTCATCCCCGGATTCTCGGCGGGCGCCGCACCGGCTGTCGCGCGCTTTACGGCCCCGCCACCGCCGACCGCCCCACCACGACGCCCGCCCGGTCGATGCAGATCACGTCGACCGCGACCGGCGCGCCGCGCAGGACCGCGAGGGACTCGTCGCGGGCGCGGGCGGCGACGAGGTCGCCCAGGGGCACGCCCGCGGCCTCGCAGAGGCGGAGGGCGGCGAGGCCCGTGTTGGCGGCGGCGATCTCGGCGGCGAGGGCGTCGGAGGCGCCGCCCGTGCGGGCCAGTTCGGCGAGGAAGGCCTTGTCGACCTGGGAGCGGGCCGAGTGGAGGTCCAGGTGGCCGGCGGCGAGCTTGGAGAGCTTGGCGAAGCCGCCGCAGATCGTGAGCCGGTCGACGGGGTGGCGCCGGATGTACTTGAGTACCGCGCCCGCGAAGTCGCCCATGTCGAGGAGCGCGATCTCCGGCAGGTCGTAGATCCCGGCGACGGTCCGCTCGGAGGTGGAGCCCGTACAGCCGGCGACATGGGTCAGACCGCCCGCGCGGGCCACGTCGACGCCGCGGCGGATGGAGTCGATCCAGGCGGAGCAGGAGTACGGGACGACGACGCCGGTCGTGCCGAGGATCGACAGGCCGCCGAGGATGCCGATGCGCGGGTTCCAGGTGGAGCGGGCGATCTCGGCGCCGTTGTCGACGGAGACGGTGATCTCGACGTCCCCGGGGGCGCCGTGCGCGGCGGCGACGGCGGCGACGTGCTCGCGCATCAGCTGCCGGGGCACGGGGTTGATGGCGGGCTCACCGACATCGAGGGGGAGGCCGGGGAGGGTGACCGTTCCGACGCCCTCACCGGCCCGGAAGACCACACCCGACCCCGGCGGCAGGAGCCGTACCGTCGAGCGGATCACGGCCCCGTGCGTGACGTCCGGGTCGTCACCGGCGTCCTTGACGACGGCGGCCATGGCGGAGCCGCCCGCGAGGGACTCGGCCGTCAGCGCGAAGGACGGCGTCTGGCCCTTGGGGAGGGTGATCGTCACCGGGTCGGGGAAGTCGCCGGTGAGCAGCGCGGTGTACGCGGCGGTGGTGGCCGCCGTCGCGCAGGCACCGGTCGTCCAGCCCGGCCGGAGGCCGGTGTGCTTGAGTTGGGCCTCACGCCCGCCGCCTGAAGTCACGAAGAGGCTCCTGTGCACGTACTCATTCTCGGCGGGACCACCGAGGCCCGCGCCCTCGCCGGACTGCTGCACGGCGGGGTCCGGGTCACCAGCTCCCTCGCGGGCCGGGTCGCGAGCCCCCGGCTGCCGGAGGGCGAGGTCCGGATCGGCGGGTTCGGGGGCGTCGACGGGCTCGTGGAATGGCTGGCGGGGCACGCCGTGGACGCGGTCATCGACGCCACCCATCCCTTCGCCGAGCGGATCAGCTTCAACGCGGCCCGGGCGGCCGCCACCGCCCATGTTCCCCTGCTGGCGCTGCGGCGCCCCGGCTGGGTCCCGGGGGAGGGCGACGACTGGCGTCCCGTGGGGTCCCTTGAGGAGGCGGCGCGGGCCCTGGACGGGCTCGGCGACCGGGTCTTCCTGACGACGGGCCGCATGGGCCTGGCGGCCTTCGCGGCCTGCCCGCAGTGGTTCCTGGTCCGCTCGGTGGACGCCCCGGACGCCCCGATGCCGGCCCGCACCGAGATCCTCCTCGACCGGGGTCCGTTCACCCTGGACGGCGAGCGGGAGATCCTCGCCCGCCGGCGGATCGACGTGGTGGTGACGAAGGACAGCGGCGGCGCGGCGACCGCCCCGAAGCTGACCGCGGCCCGCGAGGCGGGCCTCCCGGTCGTGGTGGTCCGCCGCCCGCCGGTCCCCTCCGGCGTCGCCGTGGCGGCGACCCCGGAGGAGGCCGCCGCGTGGGTGGCTACCCGCTGACGGGCGTGCCGAGTTCGGTGACCTCGGCCCAGTTCAGGCTGGGGTCGTCGGCCCGGAGCATGTTCTCCCACTGGTCCACGGCGATCACCGTGTACATCACGTTCTCGCCGTCCGCCTCGCTCGGGTGCAGGTACGAGGTGGCGGTCTTGGAGAGGTAGTCGACGCGGTGGGCGAGCCAGAGGGTGCCGCCGTCGCCGTCGTCGTACTTCTCGGCCCGGTACACCTCGTACCGCTTGAGGTCGGGCTCCGTGCTCGGGTCCCACTCGATGAGCACGCCGTCCTCGCGCGGCGTCGCCTTGACGCCGGTGACGGGCGCCGGGGCGATCAGGTCGCCCTCGGTCGTGACCACGGCCTCGGCGGAGGCCGGGGACTCGTGGCCGGCCCGGTCCACCGCCGTGACCGTGTACCGGTAGGTCGTGCCGTGCCAGAGGCCGTTCTCGTCGGTGTACGAGGGGACGGAGGCGGTTCCGAGGAGGGAGCCGTCGCGGTAGACGCGGTAGGAGGCCACGTCGGTGTCCGCCGGGGCGGTCCAGCTCAGGGCGTAGCCCCGGATGTAGCTGCCGGTGTCCACGGCCGTCAGGTCCTTCGGAGCCCCGGGCGCGTAGTCGCCGCGCGTGGCGGTGACGGCGGTACGGGCCGAGGTGTTGCCGGCGGCGTCGACGGCCGAGACCCAGTACGTGTAGCCGGTCCGCTCGGCGGCGGTGGTGTCCTTCCAGGTGGCGGTCGTGATGCCGGTCGCGACCGGGGCGACGGGGTCGGTGGTGCCCGTGCGCTGCCGGTGGACGGTGTACGTCGCCGCGCCGGTGACCGGCTGCCAGGCCAGGACGACGCCGGTGTAGCCGTCGGACGCGGCCACGCCCGCCGGGGCGGCGGTCGGGGTCCTGTCCACGGACACGGCCGTCAGGCCGGCGCCGCCCGGGGACTCGTTGCCGGCCTTGTCGACGGCGCGGAGCTCGTACAGGTACGTCTGGCCGGTCGGCGGTGGGGAGTTCACGTACGAGGTGCCGGTGACCAGGGCGGTGGCGCTGCTGACCTTGGTCCAGGTGGTGGAGGTGCCGAGGCGCCGGTAGACGCGGTAGCCGGCGAGGTCCATCTCCTTGTTCGCCGCCCAGCGCAGGGTGGCCTGGCCGAGGGTCTTGTCGTACGCGACGGTGGCGCCGGTCGGCGCGAGCGGGCGGACCTTGTCGGCGGTCGCCGAAGTGACGGGCGCGTAGGTGAACTTGACGTTGGCGGCGCCGGTCCAGGCCGCGTAGTACACGGTGAGGGTGTGTCGGCCGGCCGGAACGGTGAGGTTGACCGTCTTCGTCTGGGTGGTGGAGACGTTCCTCCACAGGTCGATCGTGCGGACGCCGTCGAGGTTGACGCGGATGCCGTCCTGGGCGGCGGCGGTGAAGGTGAAGGGACCGCCGGAGCCGAAGTCCCGGACCACCGACCAGCGCACGGAGAAGTCGTCCCGCGGCAGCCGCCCGCCCGCCGGGTCGCCGGTGCCGTAGTTCTCGGCGATGGCGCTGTCGCAGGAGGTCAGCTTGGGGGTGCCGCTGAACGTGGAGTTGGCGAAGAACTCCGCCTTCCACACCGGGGCCGTGCAGGTGACGGCCGCGGCGGCCGGAGTGGCGGTCAGCAGACCACCGGAGGCGGCGAGCGCGGCCGTGACGGCCAGGGCGTTCAGCCGGGTACGAGTCATCACAGGGGGAGGGCCCTTTCCGGACCTATGGGAAGCAGGTGAAACGGGGGAACTCCTGTGTGACTCCCGAGGTGGGGGAAGGGTTGTGCCCGCCCCCACCTCGGATCTCCCGCCCCTGGCTGTCAGCCGTACCGTCGCGGCGTCCACGTGATCGTGCGGCCGTCCCCGCGTTCGACCGCGCGGGTCTGCGAGGAGCCGATCAGGAGGAGGGTCCGCATGTCGACCTCCGAGGGGTCCAGGGTCTTGAGGGTGAGGACGCGGACCGACTGCTCCGGGCCGCCGACGTCGCGGGCGACGACCACCGGGGTCTCGGGGGCGCGGAGTTCGAGGAGGAGGTCGCGGGCCGCGGCGACCTGGTGGGTGCGGGACTTGGAGCCCGGGTTGTAGAGGGCGATGACCAGGTCGGCCGAGGCGGCCGCGCGGAGGCGGGCCTCGATGACGTCCCAGGGCTTGAGGCGGTCGGAGAGGGAGATCGTGGCGTAGTCGTGGCCCAGCGGGGCGCCCGCCGCGGCTGCCGCCGCGTTGGCCGCGGTGACCCCCGGGAGGACCCGTACGGGCACGTCCGCGTACTCCGGTTCGCAGGCCACCTCCAGGACCGCCGTCGCCATGGCGAAGACGCCCGGGTCGCCGCCGGAGACGACCGCGACCTTCCGGCCGCGCCGGGCCAGGTCGAGGGCGAACTCGGCGCGCTCGGACTCGACCTTGTTGTCGGAGCCGTGCCGGATCTGGCCGGGGCGCAGGACCGGCACCCGGTCGAGGTAGGTGGTGTAGCCGACGAGGACGTCGGCGTTGACGAGCGCGCCGCGCGACTCGGGGGTGAGCCAGGGTGCCCCGGCGGGGCCGGTGCCGACGACGGTGACCTCGCCCGTCTCCCGTACGGGAGGCTCCTGGTCGATACGGGAGGGGAGGACCGCCACCGAGAAGTACGGGACGGAGTCGGGGTCGACGTCCGTCAGCCTCTCCGTGCGCTCGCCCGTCATGAACGCGCGCTCCACGTACCGCGCGTCGTCGAGCCGGCCCGCCCGCTCCAGGGCCCGCTTCACCGTGGGGAACGTGCGGCCCAGCTTCATCACGACCGCCGAGTCGGCGCCCGCGAGGCGGGCCGTCAGCTCGTCCTCCGGCAGGGTGCCGGGGATGATCGTGAGGACCTCCTCCGCCTCGCACAGCGGCTCGCCGAGCCGGGCGGCGGCGGCGCTCACCGAGGTGACGCCGGGGATGACGGTCGTGTCGTAGCGGTCGGCGAGACGCTTGTGCATGTGCTGGTACGAGCCGTAGAACAGCGGGTCGCCCTCGGCGAGGACGGCGACCGTGCGGCCGGCGTCCAGGTGGGCGGCGAGGCGGGCCGAGGCCTCCTCGTAGAAGTCGTCCAGGGCGCCCCGGTAGCCGCCAGGGTGGTCCGTGGTCTCCACCGTGAGCGGGTACATCAGCCGCTCCTCGATGTGGTCCTCGCGGAGGTGCTCGGCGGCGATGGAGCGGGCTATCGAGCGGCCGTGGCGGGCCGAGTGGTACGCGATCACGTCGGCGGACGCGATCGCCTTCACGGCGGCGACCGTCATCAGGTTCGGGTCGCCGGGGCCGAGGCCCACGCCGTAGAGCTTTCCGGGCGTCACGGTGGTCATGCCTGGACCTCCTGGATCTCCGCTTCGTGGGCGAGGGCGTTGAGCGCGGCGGCCGTCATCGCGCTGCCGCCGCGCCGGCCCCGTACGACCAGGTAGTCGAGGCCGAGGGTGTTCTCGGCCAGCGCGTCCTTGGACTCGGCGGCGCCGATGAAACCGACCGGGATGCCGAGGACGGCGGCGGGCTTCCCGGCGCCCTTCGCGATCATCTCCAGGAGGTGGAAGAGGGCGGTCGGCGCGTTGCCGATGGCGACGACGGAGCCTTCGAGGCGGTCCCGCCACAGTTCGAGCGCGGCGGCCGAGCGGGTGGTGCCGAGCTCGGCGGCGAGACCCGGGACGGCCGGGTCGGAGAGGGCGCACAGCACCTCGTTGTCGGCGGGCAGCCGCTTGCGGGTGACCCCGCTGGCCACCATCTGCGCGTCGCAGAGGATGGGCGCGCCGGCCTGGAGGGCGGCGCGGGCGCTCGCGACGACGCCGGGGGAGTACGCGATGTCCTGCACGAGGTCGGTCATGCCGCAGGCGTGGATCATCCGCACCGCCACCTGGGCGACGTCGGCGGGCAGGCCCGCGAGGTCCGCCTCGGCGCGGATCGTGGCAAAGGACCGGCGGTAGATCTCCGTCCCGTCCTTCTCGTAGTCGAACATCCTGGTGCTCTCGCTCATCTCGTCGTGCGGGCCGTGGTCACTGCTTCGGGCAGGGAGGTACGGGGGGTGGGGACGCCGTCCACCAGATAGGTGTCGTCGCCGGTGGCGAGGACGTCGACCCAGGTGCCGTGCGGATGGCCGCAGCGGCGCTCGCACCCGGAGTAGTGGACGGGCAGGCCTCCGCGCCGGACGAGGCCGGCGTCCGTCCGTACGTCCGCGAGGGACTTGGCGCAGCCGGGCCGCCCGGTGCAGGCGCTGACCCCGACCGAGGGCAGGTCGGGCCGGGTGACCAGGCCGTACGTCTCCAGTCCTGGCAGCCGGTCGGCGCCCGCCCCGACGACGACCACGCCACGCCAGGGCGTGCACCGCAGCTCGTCGGCCCCGTCGGCCAGGGCCCGCAGCTGGGCGGCCGTCAGGCGGCCGAGCGGGGCGAGGACGTGCAGGGCGTGCGCGCCGAGCGGGCCGGGTGCGGGCGGCGGGGACGCGGGGAGCGGCGGTGCGGGTACGGGCTCCGCCGTGATCCCGGCCCGCGCGAGGGCCCCGGCCCACTCGGGTACGTGCGTGTCGGGCAGTTCGCGGGGCCGCCAGGCCCCGTTCCCGGCGGCCTCGGCGGCGTCCAGGAACGCGAGGGCCGTGGTGAGGGCGGCCCGGACGGCGTCGGCGGCGGCGAGCCGGAAGACCTCCGGGCCGAGCCGCAGCAGCACCGATCCCTCCGGTCCTGCGATCAAGCTCACATCGCCGCCGAGCCCGGCGACGTCCCCGCGTCCGTCGTCGAGGAGGAACAGGAACCGTCCCGAAAGGGACGCGGCCCGGGGCTCCGCGCACAGCGCCGTGTCCAGTGCGCGCGCCCACAACTGCACGTCCGCGTACCCGAGTCCGTCGAGTCCCGCGCCGGGCGAGGCCACGATGTTGCGGACGCGCTCGTGGGTCGGCGAGGGCAGGAGGCCCGCCCCGGCCAGAAGGCCGGCCAGTTCCGCCCCGCAGCCCTCGCCGAGGCCGCGCAGCTCCGCGTTGCCGCGCGAGGTGATGCTGATCCGCCCGTCGCCGAGGGTCTCGGCGGCCCGGGCCAGGACCTCGGCCTGATGGACCGTCAAGCGTCCGGCGGGCAGGCGCAGTCGGGCCAGGCGACCGTCGTCGGCGGGGTGCAGGCGCAGCGCCCCGGGGCAGGCGTCGCCACGGTCCCGTACGCGAGCTTCGCCCGGTTCGGGCGTCGGGGGCGGGGTGGGCGGCATGGCGGCGAGCATACCCACGGGGAACCGCCCGACCACCGGGTGTGATCCGGCCGACTCTCCGGCACCCTCCGGCCGGTGTGATCCGGCCGACCTCCGGTCTCCGGTGCGGTGTGGTCCGGCTGACCTCCGGTCTCCGGTCCGGTGTGATCGGACCGACCCCCTCGATCCCTGGGGCACGTCGGCGGCACGTTCTAGGATGCAGACCGGCATGGGGTCCCAGGACCCCGGGGAGGAAGCCCGGTGAGAATCCGGCGCGGTCCCGCCACTGTGAGCCCGTACCCGCGAGGGAAGGGTGAGTCAGGAACTCCCGCCGTCCATACGACCACCCGGGGCGCGGACAACCCCGAGGAAGGGCCTGAGCTCGCCATGCTCCTGCTGCTGTCGCACTCCGACACCGACCTGCTCAGCGCCCGCGCGGCCAACGCGGCCGGCGGTCCGGTGGAGTACCGCTTCGCCAACCCCTCCCGCCTGCCCCTCGCCGACCTCCCCGGCCTGCTCGACGGCGCCGACCTGGTCGTCGTCCGGCTCCTCGGCGGCGTCCGCTCCTGGCAGGAGGGCCTCGACGCGATCCGCGCCGCCGGGAAGCCGGTCGTCGTGCTCAGCGGCGAACAGGCCCCCGACGCCCAGCTCATGGAGGCCTCCACCGTCCCCGTCGGCGTCGCCACCGAGGCGCACGCCTATCTGGCGCACGGCGGCCCGGGCAACCTGGAGCAGCTGGCCCGCTTCCTCTCCGACACCGTCCTGCTCACCGGCCACGGCTTCGAGGCCCCGGCCGCCGCCCCCACCTGGGGCCCCCTGGAGCGGACCGTCCGAAACGAGTCCGGCCCGACCATCGCCGTGCTCTACTACCGCGCCCACCACATGAGCGGGAACACCGCCTTCGTCGACGCCCTCTGCGGCGCCGTCGAGGACGCCGGGGCCCGGGCCCTCCCGCTGTACGTGGCGTCCCTGCGGGCCCCCGAGGCCGAGCTGATCTCCGTCCTGCGCGAGGCCGACGCGATCGTCACGACCGTCCTCGCCGCCGGCGGTACGAAGCCGGCCGAGGCGCAGGCCGGAGGCGACGAGGAGGCCTGGGACGCGGGCGCGCTCGCCGCGCTCGACGTGCCGATCCTCCAGGCCCTCTGCCTGACCGGCTCGCGGTCCGCGTGGGAGGAGAACGACGAGGGCCTCTCCCCGCTGGACGCCGCCAGCCAGGTCGCCGTGCCCGAGTTCGACGGCCGGCTCATCACCGTCCCCTTCTCCTTCAAGGAGATCGACGAGGACGGCCTGCCCGCGTACGTCGCCGACGCCGAGCGCGCGGCCCGCGTCGCCGGGATCGCCGTCCGGCACGCCCGGCTCCGCCACATCCCGAACGCCGAGAAGAAGCTGGCGCTCGTCCTCTCCGCGTACCCGACGAAGCACTCCCGCATCGGCAACGCCGTCGGCCTCGACACCCCCGCCTCCGCCGTCGCGCTGCTGCGCCGCCTGATCGCCGAGGGGTACGACTTCGGGCCCGAGGCCGAGCTCCCCGGCCTGGTCTCCGGCGACGGCGACGAGCTGATCTACGCCCTCATCGAGGCCGGCGGCCACGACCAGGACTGGCTGACCGAGGAGCAGCTCGCGAGGAACCCGGTCCGCATCCCGGCCGCCGACTACAAGCGCTGGTACGCCACCCTGCCCGCCGAGCTCCGTGAGCAGGTCGAGGAGCACTGGGGCCCGGCGCCGGGCGAGATGTTCCTCGACCGCTCCCGCAACCCGGAGGGCGACATCGTCCTCGCCGCCCTGCGCCGCGGGAACCTCCTCGTCCTCATCCAGCCGCCGCGCGGCTTCGGCGAGAACCCGATCGCGATCTACCACGACCCCGATCTCCCGCCGTCCCACCACTACCTGGCCGCCTACCGCTGGATCGCCGCCCGCGCGGAGGACGGCGGCTTCGGCGCCGACGCCATGGTCCACCTCGGCAAGCACGGCAACCTGGAGTGGCTGCCCGGCAAGAACGCCGGCCTGTCCGCCGCCTGCGGCCCCGACGCGGCCCTCGGCGACATCCCGCTGATCTACCCGTTCCTCGTCAACGACCCGGGCGAGGGCACCCAGGCCAAGCGCCGCGTCCACGCGACCCTCGTCGACCACCTGGTGCCGCCGATGGCCCGCGCCGACTCGTACGGCGACATCGCGCGCCTGGAGCAGCTCCTCGACGAGTACGCGCAGATCTCCTCGATGGACCCGGCGAAGCTCCCGGCCATCCGCGCCCAGATCTGGACCCTGATCCAGGCCGCCAAGCTCGACCACGACCTCGGCCTGGAGGAGCGCCCGGGGGACGACGGCTTCGACGACTTCCTGCTGCACGTCGACGGCTGGCTGTGCGAGGTCAAGGACGCCCAGATCCGCGACGGCCTGCACGTCCTCGGCGGCGCGCCCTTCGGCGAGGCGCGCGTCAACCTGGTCCTCTCCATCCTCCGCGCCCGCCAGATCTGGGGCGGCACGCAGGCCCTCCCGGGTCTGCGCGAGGCCCTCGGCCTCGACGAGTCGGCCGCGACCCGCACCACCGCCGACGAGGCGGAGGCGAAGGCCCGCGAGCTGGTCGAGGCCATGGAGGCGGCCGACTGGGCGGTGGACGCGATCGACACGGTCGCCGCCGCGTACGGACCCGAGGTCCGCGAGGTGCTGTCCTTCGCCGCCCTCCAGGTCGTGCCGCGGCTCGCCGCCACCACCGACGAGCTGGCCCACGCCGTGCACGCCCTGAACGGCGGCTTCGTCCCGGCCGGCCCGTCCGGCTCCCCGCTCCGGGGCCTCGTCAACGTCCTGCCGACCGGCCGCAACTTCTACTCCGTCGACCCGAAGGCCGTGCCGTCCCGGCTCGCCTGGGAGACCGGCCAGGCGCTCGCCGACTCGCTGCTGACGCGCTACCGCGACGACAACGGCTCGTGGCCGACCTCCGTCGGCCTCTCCCTCTGGGGTACGAGCGCGATGCGCACCGCCGGCGACGACGTCGCCGAGGCGCTCGCCCTGCTCGGCGTCCGCCCGCTGTGGGACGAGGCCTCCCGCCGGGTGAACGGCCTGGAGCCGATCCCGCTCGCCGAACTCGGCCGCCCGCGCGTCGACGTGACGCTGCGCATCTCGGGCTTCTTCCGGGACGCGTTCCCGCACGTCATCGGACTCCTGGACGACGCGGTACGGCTGGTGGCGGGCCTGGAGGACGAGTCCGCCTCGGACAACTACGTCCGTGCGCACGCGCAGGCCGACCTCGCCGAGCACGGCGACGAGCGGCGCGCCACCACCCGCATCTTCGGCTCGCGGCCCGGCACGTACGGCGCGGGCATCCTCCAGCTGATCGACAGCCGCGACTGGCGCACGGACGCCGACCTCGCGGAGGTCTACACGGTCTGGGGCGGCTACGCCTACGGCCGTGGCCTCGAAGGCCGCCCGGCCCGGGAGGAGATGGAGACCGCGTACAAGCGGATCGCGGTCGCCGCGAAGAACACGGACACGCGCGAGCACGACATCGCCGACTCCGACGACTACTTCCAGTACCACGGCGGCATGGTCGCGACCGTCCGCGCGCTCACGGGCACGGCGCCCGAGGCGTACATCGGCGACTCCACCCGCCCGGAGACCGTCCGCACCCGCACGCTGGTCGAGGAGACCTCCCGGGTCTTCCGCGCCCGTGTGGTCAACCCGCGCTGGATCGAGGCGATGCGCCGCCACGGGTACAAGGGCGCGTTCGAACTGGCGGCGACCGTCGACTACCTCTTCGGGTACGACGCCACGACCGGTGTCGTCGCCGACTGGATGTACGACAAGCTCACCCAGGAGTACGTCCTCGACGAGACGAACCAGGCCTTCCTCAAGGAGGCCAACCCCTGGGCCCTGCACGGCATCGCGGAACGCCTCCTGGAGGCGGAGTCACGCGGCCTCTGGGAAAAGCCGGACCCGGAAACGCTGGCGGCGCTCCGCCGGGTCTTCCTGGAGACGGAGGGCGACTTGGAGGGCGACGACTAACGCCGGGCGGGGCGGTGCCCACCCCCGTGTGGGCAATCGTCCCGCTGGGGCGGGACGGGTGGGCACACGGGACGGCGCCCTCTAGCGGCGCCTCCGCGTTCCGGGCCCTGACCCGCACCACGAGTGCGCCGAACCGGTGGTGACCGTCCAGGCGCGGAAGCCTAGGCCCGGCAAGGGGCGCCGTCCGTTGTGCCCACCCTCCCCCAAGCTCTCGGCTTCGCTCGAGCAGGGGGGACCCCCATCGCCCCAGCGGAACGATTGCCCACAACGGCACGTGCGGGTAGGTCCAGGTGGGCGCCCTGGAAGGCGGTGCGGAGGCGGCGGTCGTGGGTGACCACGATCAGCGTGCCAAGGTACGACGCCAGCGCCGCGGACACGTCCTCCACAAGCCCCGGCGCCAGATGGTTCGCCGGCTCGTCGAGGAGGAGCAGGTCGGCCGGCGAGGTCACCAACCGGGCCAGTTCCAGCTTCCGGCGCTGGCCGGTAGAAAGCAGCCGGACCGGGGTCGCCAGATCCCGGGCGGCGAAGAGCCCGAGGGCGAGCAGTTCGTCCTCGCGGCCCTCTCCGAAGGCCTCGCCCACCGTACGGGGGTCGAGGGGTGAGGCCGTGTCCTGGCGGAGCAGCCCGACCCGGGCGGGTGCGGTCACCGTGCCCGCGTCCGGGGCGAGCTCGCCCGCCAGGACTCGGAGGAGGGTGGTCTTCCCGGCACCGTTGGGCCCGGTCACGAGGAGCCGCGCGCCCGGCTCCAGGTGCAGCGCGTCCAGGTGGAGCCGTCCGTCGACCCGGAGGCCGGTCACGTCGACGCCGCGGCCTCGCCCGCCAGGTCCGCGCGGAAGCGCAGCGGCTCCGGCGGCGGCGGGACGGGCGCGTCGGTGAGCCGGGCGAGCCGCTCGCGGGCGGCGCGGATGCGGCTCATGGCGCCGTGCGCAGCACGCCGGCAGGTTCCACAAGACGATACGTCTCGTATCGTCTGGCCGTCAGGCGGAGGCTATGCGCAGCACCAGCGCCGCCGCCGCGATCAGCGTCAGGACCGCCGCCGGCGCCAGCTCGTAGTCCTTCGCCCGCAGGTGGGAGATGACCGCGCCCGCGAAGTAGAGCGCCAGGCCAGCCGCCGCGGCCTCGCCGAGCAGCGGGACGAAGAGGCCCGCGAGCAGGCCGAGCGCGCCCGCCGCCTTCGCGGTCGCGAGCCACGGCAGTGCGCTCTCCGGCACGCCCACCTTGGTCATGTTGCCGATGACCTGCGGGTTCTTGGTGAAGGTCATGAAGGCAGAGCCGAGTGAGGCGAGGGCGAGCAGGGCCGCGACAGCGGCGTACGCGATGAACATGGAGGTACTCCAACAGTCTGGGGACGACAACCGTTGAAGAGTATCAACGATTCACCCAGCTCCACAATCGAGATGTTCTTGTTACCGTGGACGGCATGGCAGCTCTCCCGACCGATCGCCTCGGCTTCCTCCTCTCCTTCCGCGGCGAGCTCACCGGCGCGCGCATCCGCGCCGCCCTGGGCGTCGCCGGGCTGCATCCGCGCAACGCGATGACGCTGATGCAGCTCGCCCCGGGGGCCACGAGCCAGCGCGAGCTCGCCGTCGCGATGGAGCTCGACCCGAGCCAACTGGTCGCGATCCTGAACGAGTTGGAGGCGTCCGGGCTCGCCGAGCGCCGCCGCGACCCGGCCGACCGGCGCCGTCACATCGTCGAGATCACCCCGGCCGGAACCGAGGCCCTGGAGCGCATCGACGAGGCCGTCCGCGAGGCCGAGAAGGAGCTCTTCGGCGACCTCACCGAGGCTGAACAAGCCCTTCTGCGCGGACTGTTGGACCGCGTCGTCGTGGACCCGGCCGTCCACGAATGTGGCGAGTAGTCGCCAGAAGCGGAGAACCCGCCGCGAAAAACCTCACCCGGGTGCGATGACTTCCGGGGTCGCGGGCTGTCTACCTCCATGACCGTTCCACCTTGGAGGAGAGAACCATGGCCGAGACCGACACCCGGACGCTGGACACCGTCGGCGCGACCCTGCGCTACGACGTGCGCCCCGGCGCCGGGACCGACGAGCGTCCCCTGCTGATGATCGGCTCGCCCATGGACGCGACCGGCTTCACCACGCTCGCCTCCCACTTCGCCGACCGGACCGTCGTGACGTACGACCCGCGCGGGGTGGGCCGCAGCGAGCGCACCGACGGCGCGGCCGAGACGCTCCCCGAGGAGCACGCCGACGACCTGGCCCGGCTGATCGAGGCGCTCGGCGCCGGCCCCGTGGACGTCTTCGCGAGCAGCGGCGGCGCCGTGAACTCCCTGGCCCTGGTGGCCCGTCGCGGCGACCTGGTGCACACCCTCGTCGCGCACGAGCCGCCGACCGCCCAGGTCGTCGAGGACCGCGAGGCCGCCCTCGCGGCCTGCGAGGACGTCCACGCGACCTATCTGCGGGACGGCTGGGGCGCGGGCATGGTCAGGTTCATCGCCCTGACGAGCCACCAGGGCCCCCTCGCGGCGGACTGGCCCGAGGGCCCCTTCCCCGGGCCCGAGGCCTTCGGGTTCCCGTCCGAGGACGACGGCACGCGCGGCGACCCGCTGCTCGGGCAGAACATGCGCGGCTGCACCTCCTACCAGCCCGACGTCCCCGCCCTGAGCGCCGCGCCGACCCGGATCGTCGTGGCCGCGGGCGAGGAGTCCGAGGGCCAGTTCGCGGCCCGCGCGGCGGCCGCGCTCGCCGAGGCGCTCGGCACCCCGCTCGCCGTCTTCCCGAGCCACCACGGCGGCTTCCTGGGCGGCGAGTTCGGGCAGCGGGGCGCCCCGGAGGAGTTCGCCAAGGCGCTGCGGGCCGCGCTGGCCGAGGGCTGAGCCCGCCGGGGCCTGTCCGGCGGATCACGGCCGGACAGGCCTCAGGGGCTCCTTCCGCGCGGCGGCGGCCGTCCACAACTGGATAGATGAGGGAGTTGTTCTAGCGGAGTGCGAACAATTTGTTCTATGGTGATGCGAACAAGGGAGGTCTCATGACCCGCGTCACCACCCGTCTCCGTGCCCTCGCCGCACTCCCCTTCGTCCTCACCGTCGCCGTCTACCTGGTGCTCCTCGCCCTCCGGTACGACCGGCTGCCCGACACGCTCGCCACCCACTTCGGCCCCGACGGCGGCCGCGCCGACGGCTTCACCGGCCGTACCGCCTTCACCGCCGTCAGCACCGGCCTGCTCCTCGCCCTCGGGGCCGGCTGGACCTTCCTGGTCCGCCGCGGCTCCCTCTGGGGCGCCTGGGCGACCGCCGGCTTCACCGGCGCCCTCCTCGTCCTCCTCGTACGGGACAACCTGGACGCCGGCGACCCGGCGCAGGTCGAGTCCCCCCTCACCAACCTCCTGCTCGCGGCGGCCACCGCCGCCCTCCTCGGCCTCGCGGGCTGGGGGCTGAGCCGGCTCGTCCCCCGCGACGAACCCGCCGCAGGACCCGGCCTGCCCGACGCCCCCCGCCTCCCGCTCGGCGCGGGCGAGGTCGCCGGCTGGACCCGCGCCACCGCCTCCCGGCCGCTCACCGCCCTCGCGGTGCTCGCCCTCGCCGCCGCCCCGGCCGTCCTGCTCCTCGCGCCCTCGCCCGCCTCCCTGCTCGGCCTCCTCGCCCTGGTCGTCGGGCTCCCCGGGCTCGCCCTCGCCCGGGTCAGGGTCACCGTCGACCGGCGCGGGCTGACCGTGCGGTCCGCGCTGGTCCCCCGGCCCCGCGCCAGGATCCCGCTCGACGAGGTCGCCGGCGCGAGCGTCCGGGAGCTCGACACGGCCACCGTCCTCGCCGAGTTCGGCGGCTGGGGCTACCGGGTCCGCGCCCACCGGACCGGCTGGATCGTCCGGGCCGGCGAGACCCTCGTCGTACGGCGGAGCAGCGGCCGCGAGTTCGCCGTCACCGTGCCCGACGCGCGGACCGCCGCCGCGCTTCTCAACACGCTCGCCGAGCGGCATGGGAAGGTCTGAGCGTGCTCTTCCGTGTCGACCCGGCCTCCGCCGTGCCCCTCGGCGACCAGATCGCCGCCTGCGTCCGCGGCGCCCTCGCCGACGGCTCCGCCGCGCCCGGCGAGCGCCTCCCCGCCGCCCGGGAGCTCGCCGACTCACTCGGCGTCAACGTCCACACCGTCCTCCGCGGCTACCAGCGGCTCCGCGAGGAGGGCCTCATCGAACTCCGTCGCGGGCGGGGGGCGCTGATCGTCCCCGGCGCCGCGGCCCCCGGCCGCGCCCGGCTCGTCTCCCGGCTCCGGGAGGCGGCGGCGGAGGCGCGGGAGCTGGGCCTGACGGACGAGGAGTTCCTGGACCTGGCGCGCACGAGCCTGGGGTAGGGCCTGCCGGGCGGGCCCTACCTGGCACGTATGCCGCACCCAGGGCGACAGGGGACGCCACCGCGCCGAGAATTGTCCAGAATTGTCCCTTCGGAAGGGCTGGTGTCATGGACGCTGCCGGTGCCAATGGCGACGAACTCTCCGCACTCCGGGCCAGGGTGGCGGCGCTCGAAGCGGAGAAGGCGAGCGCCCCACCGCCCCACCACCGCGTCCGCTCCTTCTTCTCCGCCCTGCTCATCGTCATCGGCTGCGTCCTCGTCCCGCTCGGCATCGTCTCCACCTGGACCGCGGACCTCGTCGGCGACACCGACCGGTACGTGCAGACGGTCAAGCCGCTCGCCTCGGACCCGGACATCCAGGCGGCCGTCGCCACCCGGGTGACGAACGCCGTCATGGAGCACATCGACCTCGCCTCCCTCCTGGAGGGCGTCGCGCCCGACCAGCGGCCCCTTGCCGCCAAGGCCCTCGGCAAGCTGGGCGGCTCCCTGGAGAGCGCGGTCGGCAGCTTCGTCCACGAGCGGACCCAGGACGTCGTCGCCTCCCCGGCGTTCGAGACGATCTGGACCGACGCCAACCGGGCCATCCACACCTCCCTCGACCGCGCCCTGACCGGCAGCGACGAGGGTGCCGTGAAGATCGACACGAACACGGTCACCATCGACCTGGCGCCCGTGATCGACCGCGTGAAACAGCGGCTCGTCGACTCCGGCCTCGACGTCGCGGCCAAGATCCCCGAGATCCACACCGACTTCACCGTGGTCAAGTCCGAGGACATCGGCAAGGTGAAGACCGGCTTCGCGCTGCTCCAGACGATGGGCGTGTGGCTGCCGGTGATCGCGGTCCTGCTCGTCGCCGGCGGTGTGCTGCTCGCCGTGAAGCGCCGCCGCACCCTGGTCGCCGCGGCCCTCGGCGTCGCCTTCGCCGCGATCGTCCTCGGCGTGGCCCTCACCGTCTTCCGTACGGTCTATCTGAACGCCCTGCCCGCCAACGTCTCCCCGGGCGCCGCGAGCTCCATCTACGACACGCTGATCCGCTTCCTCCGCACCTCGGTACGGGTGTACGCGACCCTCGGCATCCTGATCGCCCTCGCCGCCTGGCTCTCCGGCCCGAGCCGCCCCGCCGTCCTCGTCCGGGGCCTCTGGCACTCCGGCATCACCGCGACCCGAGCCACCGCCGACCACGCGGGCATGCGCCTCGGCCCGGTGGGCCCGTTCGTCCGGCGCTACCGCACCTGGATCACCTGGATCCTCGTCGCCGGGGCGGCCGCCGCCGTCGTCTTCTGGTCCCACCCCACCGCCTGGGTCATCGTGGGTCTCACCCTCGCCCTGGTCTTCGCCCTGGCCGTGGTGGCCTTCCTCGCGGAGGAACCCGCCGAAGCGCCCCCGGCCGAGGCCGGCACCCCCACGCCCAGCCCGAGCTAGGCCTGTCCGGCCGATCACTGCCGGACCGGCCCTAGGCCGCCGGGAACTCCTTCTCCACCCGTCCCGGTACGAGCGCCGCCCCCGCGAGGAGCCCGACCGCGATCGTCGTGACGATCGTGACGAGGTCCATGAGGTCGTGGAAGCCGTGCAGGACGTGACCGCCCGCCAGGGAGGTCAGCGCCCGCAGGCCCAGCGAGCCGACGGTGAGGGTGAAGAAGCCGCCCAGGAAGAGGACGAGCCGGGGCGGCCGCCCCGGCGGCCGGGACAGCAGGTCCGCCGCGACGGCGAGGGCCGTCGCGGCGACGAACGTGCCCGCGACCTCCCCGATCAGGGCCGTGCCCGCTGCCTGCACGCCGAGCGACAGATACACGAGGGCGGTCAGCCAGCCCGCGGCCCGCCACGGCACCCCGAACGCGAGGATCAGGCCCACCGTGAAGACGGCCCAGCTCGCGACGAGCACCCACCGGGACAGGTCGGCGTCCTGCGCGCCGTCGAAGAGCGCACGGGTCGGCGTGCCGGTGACGGCCACGCCGATGAGCACGCCCACGTACAGCTGGAGGAGCAGCACGAGGGCGTAGACGAGGCGGACCGCGCCGGTCGACAGGAAGCCGCCGACGAGTTCGGCGGTGGCCGCGCTGAGCAGGTCGCCGGGCACGAAGAAGAACAGCGCCGGAAGCATGATCAGCACGGGACCGCCGCGGGCGTGGCCCGGCTGCAGGACGCCCAGGGTCACCAGGGAGACCAGGACGGCGGCGAGCAGCGGCAGCACGCGCGCGAGGCGCGGCCGCCGGTCCGACAGGACGGTCAGGGTCGCGACCAGGGCGGCGAGGAGGGCGGTGGTGCCGATCTCGTACCAGGTCGGCTGGACGGCGGGCGCGAACCCGACGGAGAACAGCACGATGCCCACCCCGCGGGCCCAGCGCGGCACGGTCGCGGGCAGGGTCTCGACCCGTCGCAGGCCGGCCGCCGCCTCCGGCAGGGGCGGCCGGGTGTCCCGTACGCGCTCGACGAACTCCTTGAGGGCGACCGCCCGGTCGAGCCGGGCGACGTCGGGGAAGGCGGTGACGGTGGAGGTGAGGGTGCGGCCCCCGGCGGTCACGGAGAGCACGGCGCCGTCCGTGACGAGCACGGTCTCGGCGCGCCCGCCGTACGTCCGGGCGAGGCCGCGGACGACCCGGTCGACGCCCTCCGCGCCTTCTCCGCTGAACGTCAGCATGAACCGGGTCAGTTCGCGGAGGAAGTCGTGGAGGGCGTCGGGGTCGGCGGCGGGGCCGGGGTCGTGGGACGGCCTCACGCCCCGTGCCTCACCGGCGGACGGTGTCGTCGGTCTTGAGGTCGTCCAGGTCGTCCTCGAACTCCTCGACCTTGTCGGGGCAGTAGACCTGGAGGACGATCCGCTCGACCTCAAGGGCTCTGGTGTCGGAGATGACGGGCCGCATCCCGGGCCCCGTGGCGCCGTTCGACTGCTGGATCTTCCACAGCGCCGCCTTCAGGGCGCTGTCCGGGTGCTGGCAGACCACGCCGCCGTCGGTGCCGAGCAGCTGCTCGATGGTGCTCACGTCGGGGGAGGGGTAGCCGGCCTTCACCAGCTCCGTCTTGAGCTGCTCGGCCTTCTCCCGCGTCTCGTTGTTCGTCTTCACGGCCTCGTACCGGATGAGGCCGGTGACGGCGAGGGCGACGAGGAGCACGATCGCGCCCCAGTAGATCCACTTGTGTTCGGATGCGAAGCGGGTGGGACTCATGCCCGGCCTCCCTCGCTCGGGGTGCCGGCGGCGGCGGTGCGCCAGCTCGGCTTGCGGAACCTCAGGAAGAGCCACGGGACGAGGAACCCGAGGACGAGCAGGCCGCAGGCGATGAAGAGGACGTACGACCAGACGCTGCCGCCGCCGAACTGGGAGGGCGGTACGAAGCCGATGGCGAGCGCCGCGAGGGAGGCGAGCAGTCCCACCGTGCACACCAGGCCCAGGGCGGGCACCCGGTAGCCGCGGGGGTGGTCGGGCCGGGTCTTCCGCAGGCGCATCGCGGCGGCGAACATCAGCAGGTACACGATGAGGTACACCTGCGTGGTGATCGTGGAGAAGATCCAGTACACGCTCGACACGTTCGGGATGAGCGCGTACATCAGGGCGATGGCCGAGGTCACGACGCCCTGGGTGACCAGGATGTTCTGCTGGATGCCGAACTTGTTGAGCTGCTGCAGGAACGGCGGCAGGTAGCCCTCCTGGCGCGAGATCTCCAGGAGGCCCTTGGAAGGACCGGCGAGCCAGGTCAGCATGCCGGCCAGGGAGGCGGAGATCAGCATGACGGCGGCGATCGGGGTCATCCAGCCGACGTCGAAGTACGAGAAGAAGGCGTCGAAGGCCTGCATGACGCCGGCGGTGAGGCTGAGCTGATCGGCCGGCACGACCCAGCTGATGGCCAGGGCGGGCAGGATGAAGATCAGCAGGACGAGGCCCATCGCCAGGAACATCGACTTCGGGTACTCCTTCGCCGGGTCCTTCAGCGAGGAGACGTGGACCGCGTTCATCTCCATGCCGGAGTACGACAGGAAGTTGTTGACGATCAGGACGAGGCTGGCGAGTCCCGTCCACTGGGGGAGCAGGTGGCTCGCGTCCATCGGCGCGGCGGACGGGTTGCCCTGGCCGAGGAAGACCATGCCGAGGACGACGAGGATCGTGCCCGGCACGAGCGTGCCGATGATGAGGCCCCAACTCGACAGACCGGCCAGGGCCTTGGTGCCGCGCGAGGAGACCCAGACGCCGGTCCAGTACAGGACCATGATGACGATCGCGGTGTAGACGCCGTTCGAGGCGAGGGACGGGTCGATGACGTACGCGATGGTCGAGGCGACGAAGGCCAGCAGGCTCGGGTAGTAGAAGATCGTCATCGCGAACTGGCACCAGACCGCGAGGAATCCGAGCGGCTTGGACAGTCCTTCGGCGACCCAGCGGTAGACGCCGCCGTTCCAGCCGGAGGCCAGCTCCGCGGAGACCAGGGCGGTCGGCAGCAGGAAGACGATCGCCGGGACGAGGTAGAGGAACACGCAGGCCAGACCGTAGATGGCCATCGTCGGCGCGGCCCGCAGGCTGGCGACCGACGCGGTCGTCATCAGGGCCAGCGTCACCCAGGTCATGGTGCTGGGCGCGGCGGCCCGCGCGGCGGCCCGCGGCCTGGGGACTTCGGCCGGTGTGTCGATGCTGCTCAAGGGGCCCTCCCGAACGTGGGAACGATCGGTTCAGCCTTGAACGGCCCGGGGGGACCGGCAACCGGGACCGGCCGTACGGGGGACGGGCCTCGGCCACTCGTCGGAGTGGGTGACGCCTCTCAGGGCGTACGGCTGAAAGACCGGCGGTACGCGCGCGGGGGCACGCCCCGGCGGCGGACGAACTGGGCCCGGAGCACCGCCGCGCTGCCGAAGCCGACCGCGCGGGCGATCTCCTCGACCGGGAGCTCCGTCGTCTCCAGGAGCTCCTCGGCGCGGCTCAGACGAAGGCCGAGCAGCCAGGCGTGCGGGGTGGTGCCGGTCGAGGCGGCGAAACGGCGGGCGAAGGAGCGCCGGCTCATCAGGGCCCTGCGGGCCAGCTCGGCGACGGGCAGCGGCTCGTGGAGGTGCTCCCGGGCCCAGGCGAGGACGTCGGTGAGCCGCTCGTCGCGGCTGTCCTCGGGGACCGGCGTCGCCAGGTACTGGGCCTGGCCGCCGTCGCGGTGGGACGGCAGCACCAGGTCCCGGGCGATGGCGTTGGCCGTGGTCGCCCCGTACTCCCGCCGCAGCAGGTGCAGGCACAGGTCGAAGCCGGCGGCGGCGCCCGCGCCGGTGACGACCGTGCCCTGGTCGACGTAGAGGGCCTCGGGTTCGACGGTGACCTCCGGGTGCCGTTCGGCCAGGAGTCCGGCGAACCGCCAGTGCGTGGTGGCCCGGCGCCCGTCGAGCAGCCCGGCCGCGGCGAGCGCGAAGGCCCCGACGCAGTGGGCCGCGACCAGCGCTCCGCGCGCGTGCGCGGCGGCCAGCGCGTCGAGCACGGCGGGCCCCGGGGGCGTACGGAAGTCGGCCCACGGCAGGGCGATCACGAGGTCGGCGCCGGCCAGCCGGTCCAGGCCGTGGTCGACGACGAGCGGCAGCCCGACATCGGTGCGGACCCGGCCGGGCCGGTCGGTGCAGAGCGCGAAGTCGAAGGCGGGCAGGCCCTGTCCGCGCGCGTCGAACACCTCGGAGACGATCCCGGCGCCGAGCATGCCGACGCCGTGCGGGGCGTAGGCGGCGACGGTCAGGAAGGGCGGCACGGGAGGAGTGTGGCACGGACTCCCGGGCGGCACGGGAGGAGCGGGGCACGGACCCCCGGGCAGAGTGGCCCCATTCCCGCGATCAGTGGCAGCGCGGCCACTCGTGAAGGACCGCGCCCCACAGAAGACTTGAGGGCATGACGACGACGAAGAACACCACCACCGACGCCCCGCTCGCCCGCACCGCCGCCCACACGATCCTGACCACCGGCTACACGCTCTCCACCGGACCCGGGGTCGCCGCCACCGTCTCGTACGTCCGCGACGGCGACCGGCACGTGATCGTCGACCCCGGCATGGTGGCGAGCCGCGACCGGATCCTCGGCCCGCTCGCCGAACTCGGCCTGGGCCCGGACGACATCACCGACGTCGTCCTCAGCCACCACCACCCCGACAACACCATGAACGTCGGACTCTTCGGCCGGGCCCGCGTCCACGACCACAAGTCGATCTACGAGGCCGACCAGTGGACCGACCGCGACGCCGAGGGCCACGAACTCGCCCCGTCGCTGCGGCTGATCCGTACCCCCGGCCACAGCGCAGAGGACATCACCCTCCTCGCGGGCACCGGCGAGGGCGTCGTCGCCTTCGTGGGCGACCTCTGGTGGCGGCCGAACGGCCCCGTCGAGGACCCGGTCGCCCCGGACCACGCGCAGCTGCGCGCCTCGCGCCTGCGCGTCCTGGCCGCCGCCGACGTCATCGTCCCCGGCCACGGCCCGGCCTTCCCGGCGGACGACACCGCGCCGCTCTAGACACCACGGTCCGGACGACACCGCGCCGCTGCAGAGACCCCGGTCCCAAGGGCCCGCGCCCTTAGAATCGGCTTCCATGTCGATCCCTGACGAGCTGCTCGTCGACGTCGCCGCCACCGTGGAGTCCGGGCGGAGCAATCAGATGTCCCTCACCGTGGTCGCGGGGGGAGTGGTCATCACCGGGCGGCTCGCGCCGGAGGGCCTGTGGAGACAGCGGGTGTCGGAGGTCCTGACGGACTCGGCCCGGCTGTCCGAGTTCTCCGGCGTCTTCGGCCCCGTCGCACCGAGGGAGACGCCCCCCACCCATCTGCACTTCCACCTCGCCCGCATTCTCCAGGGGACGGTCGGCATGCCCGAGACCGGCGGGATGTACCGCGTCGCGATCGCGGACGTCAGCGCCTGGACCGTGGGGGACTTCAGCTACTCGGACAGCTGACGGCCACGGTCACTGCCTGACCCCCGAGACCACCAGGAACGGCGGGTGGCCGGCCTCCGCCGGGTCGGGGCCGAGGAGCGCCGAGCGGTGGGTGAGGACGGGCTCGTGGACGTCCAGATCGGTGAAACCGGCCTTGCCGAGCACGTCGAGGTACGCCTGGCAGGGCCAGTGGTGGTCGACCAGTTCGAGCGGAGCCCCGCCGCCCGGCCGCTCCCGGCGCGAGCGGCGCCGCTCGCCCTTGGTGTAGACGCGGCCGGGCTCGCCGCTGCGGAAGGTGGAGAACCGGATGCCGGCGGTGCGGGGGTTGGGGTCCAGGACGGCGAACCGGCCGCCGGGGCGCAGCACGCGGTGCGCCTCCGCGGCGATGTCGTGCAGGTCGGCGATGTCCCCGGTGGTGGAGAAGACGAAGCAGGCCATGGCGGCGTCGACGGAGCCGTCGGCGAGGAAGCCGAGCCCGCCGTCCTCGCTCAGCCGGTAGTCGACGCGCGGGTGCGCGCGCTTCTCGCGGGCGATCTCCAGCATGCGGGGCGCGATGTCGACGGCCACCACGCGCGCGTCGGAGGCCTCGACGACCCGGGTGGCGACCTTGCCGGGACCGCAGCCGTAGTCCAGGACCGTACGGACGGCGCAGGAGCCGATGCCGAGGGCGTGGAAGACGGCGGGGTAGCCGATGAGGCGCTCGGGGAGGTCGTCGTAGGACTCGAAGACGCCGGCGTCGAGGGCGTCGACGGCGAGGGCGTCGGCGGTCGGCTGCTCGGTTTCGCTGATCGTGCGAGGGGTCATGAGGTGGGGGCCTTCCGGTGATGATCCACTTCGTCCGGAACGTACTGGTCGGGGGCGCCGCGGGACAGGCCTGGGCGCTCCGCTCACCCGGGTGGGCCAACGCCGGCGGCCGCCGCCGGGCGCCCCGCCCGGCCTCGTGGGTTGATGAGAGGACTGTCGACCAGTCCGTTGATCGAAGGGGAAACTGTGGCGCTCCATGAGATGAAGGCCCCGAAGAGCGTCGCCGACGCGGCGACCGATGTGTTCGCCTCCGCCCTCAGTGAGCGCGTCCTGCCGAAGCACCGGATGCCGGAGGAGTCGAACCTCCCGTCCGTCGTGTACGCGATGCTCCACAACGAGTTGCTGCTCGACGGCAACGCGGCGCAGAACCTGGCGACGTTCTGCACGACGTGGACGGACGACGAGGTCCGCAAGCTGATGAACGAGTGCCTCGACAAGAACATGATCGACAAGGACGAGTACCCGCAGACCGCCGAGATCGAGTCGCGGTGCGTGAACATCCTGGCCGATCTGTGGAACGCCCCGGGGAGCGCGTCCGGCGCGGGCTCGGCGATCGGCTGCTCCACCACCGGCTCCAGCGAGGCCGCCATGCTCGGCGGCCTCGCCCTGAAGTGGCGGTGGCGGGAGCGGCGCCGGGCCGAGGGCAAGCCGACCGACCGGCCGAACATCGTCACCGGGCCCGTGCAGATCTGCTGGGACAAGTTCGCCCGCTACTTCGACGTGGAGCTGCGCCAGGTCCCGGTGGAGCCGGGCGCCACCGGCCTGCGCCCGCACCAGCTGAAGGACTACGTCGACGAGAACACCATCGGTGTCGTCGCGATCCTCGGCGTCACCTACACCTGCGACTACGAGCCGGTCGCCGAGCTGGCCGCCGAACTCGACCGGATCCAGGCGGAGTCGGGGCTCGACATCCCGATCCACGTCGACGCGGCGAGCGGCGGTTTCATCGCGCCGTTCCTCCACCGGGAACTCGTCTGGGACTTCCGGCTGCCGCGGGTCTCCTCCATCAACGCCTCCGGCCACAAGTTCGGCCTCGCGCCCCTCGGCGTGGGCTGGGCGGTCTGGCGCACCGCCGACCTCCTGCCGGAGGACCTCGTCTTCCGGGTGAACTACCTGGGCGGCGACATGCCGACGTTCGCCCTGAACTTCTCCCGCCCCGGCGGCGAGATCGTCGCCCAGTACTACAACTTCCTGCGCCTGGGGCGGGCCGGCTACCGGCGCGTCCAGGGGGCCTGCGCGCTGACCGCCCAGTACCTCGCCGAGAAGATCAAGGGGATGGGCCCGTTCACCCTGCTCTACGACGGGCAGGGGGCGCTGCCCGCCGTCTCGTACACCCTCACCGACCCCGAGGGCGCGGGCTTCAGCCTGTACGACCTCTCCGACGAGCTCCGGAGGCGCGGCTGGCAGGTCCCCTCCTACCCGCTGCCCCCCGACCGGCAGGAGACCGTCATCCAGCGCGTCATGATCCGTCACGGCATCGGACGCGACGAGGTCGACCTGCTCGCACAGGACATGGTCCGCTCCCTGGAGCGCCTGACGAAGGGCCTGCCGTCGGACTCCGACCGCGCGGGCTTCCACCACTGAGACCGGTCCGGCCGGCACCGGTCAGCTTTCGAGAAGCGCCACGGCGGGGGCGGCCGCTAGCGTGAAGTCCATGGACATCAGCATTCACACCAGCGCCCTCCCGCACGAAGACCCGGACGCCTCCCTGGCGTTCTACCGGGACGCCCTCGGCTTCGAGGTCCGCAGCGACGTCGGCCAGGGCACGATGCGGTGGATCACGGTCGGCCCCGCGGGACAGCCGGACACCTCCATCCTGCTGGCCCCGCCGGCCGCCGACCCCGGCATCACCGAGGACGAGCGCCGCACGGTCCTCGAGATGATGGCCAAGGGCACGTACGGCTGGATCCTGCTGGCCACCCGGAACCTCGACGCCACCTTCGAGAAGGTCCGCGCCGCCGACGCCGAGGTCGTCCAGGAGCCGACGGAGCAGCCGTACGGCATCCGCGACTGCGCGTTCCGCGATCCCGCGGGCAACCTGATCCGCATCCAGGAACTCCGGTAGGGGCGCCCATGTGCCACCCCGAATGGGCCAAGGCCCGCATCGCCGCGCAGCGCCGGGAGCGGCCGGATGCCTCAGAGCAGGCGGTAGGCGTGGACGTCCTGGTCGAGGTGCCAGGTGCGTCCGCCGTCGGCCGAGCGTTCGTTGCGCCAGTAGAGGCCGTCGGCGGTGATGTCGGCGAAGGTCCAGCGGATCAGGTCGCCGCCGGCCGCGCGCTCCATGACGATCTCGTCGCCGATCTCCCGGGCGTACATCTGCACCACGTCGCCGCCGGCGGTCCCGTGGAAGGTGAACCGCCACAGCTGCAGGCGCGGGTCCCAGATCCGTACGCACAGACCGCACTCCTCGTCCGGGGCGCGCCCCTCGGGCGGTAGGTCCTCCCGCCCGGGCCACTGCCAGACGTCCACGACGGCCCGGCCCTCCAGGGCGTAGCCGAACTCCCAGGAGCCGAGGAGGCGGCGGACCGGTGAGCCGTCGGCGGAGTAGTACGTGATCAGGGTCGTCCACTGCCCCGCCAGGCGTCCGAACTGCTCCATCTCGGAGGCGTACCGGCGGTCGGGGCCGTCGGCGAGCAGCGTCTTCATGCGGCCTTCTCCACGGTGGTGAGGGAGGACAGGGCGGAGGCGAGGCAGTCGACGAGGGGAGCGGCGTACCTGCCGTGCGGGTCGAGCTCGGGGTCGTAGATGGCGACGTCGAGGCCGGCGACCCGCCCGGTGCCGACGAGGCCCGCGACGAGTTCGGCGAGGCGGGGGAGGTCCAGGCCGGGGCGGCCGGGGGAGTCCACGGCGGGCAGCACGCGCTCGTCGAGCACGTCCAGGTCGAGGTGGAGCCAGACGCGGTCCAGCTCGCGCCGCACGAGACGGCGGTCGACCCGCTCGGCGAGCCCGGGGATCCCGATCTCCTGGACCTCCCGGGCGGTGAAGCGGACGACCGGGGGTTCGTGCTCGTCCGTACGGTCGCCGATCTGGATCACGTCCTCGTCGGCGACCAGGGGGCTGCCCACCACGGGCCAGTGGGTGAGGAGCAGTTCGCCGCGGCCGGTGGCCAGGGCCAGGTCCATGCCGGCGGCCGTGCCGAGGACCGCTCCGGCGTCGTGGTTGCCGGGATGCCGGAAGTCGCTGTGCCCGTCGAGGTGGACCAGGCCGCAGCGCCCGTGCCGCCGGGCGCCCAGGAGGCAGCCGAGGAGGATGCTGCAGTCGCCGCCGACCACCAGCGGGAACCGGGAGGCGGCGAGCGCGGCCCCGACGGCGTCGCCGAGCAGCAGGGTGTGCTCGCGGAGGGTCACCCCGTTGCGGATACGGGTCGCCGGCTGCGGATCGACGTCGTACGGCGGGCGGTCGAGCTCCACCACCCGGGCCGGCCGCAGCCGCGCCTCCAGACCGGCCGAGCGCAGCGCGTCGGGGGCCCGCCAGGTGCCGGGCTCGCGCCCCGGCGCGGGTGGGCGAAGCCCGAGGTTCCAGGGCGCGGTGATGACCTCGACGGCGGTGGCCATGGCGTCTCCTCACATCCGGGGCGTCCCTCCGGGGCGTCCATCCGTGCTTCCAACCGGATAACATCAGTACACTGGTTGGAACGACGGAGGCAAGCTCAGGAGAGGCGGTGACGCGTGGCGGCAACCCTCACGCCCCACACCTTCAGGCAACGTGACCTGGTCGGCGGGCATCTCGTCATCGACCTGCTGAACACGGTCACGGCGAGGGACGCGGAGCCGCTCGACTGGCTCGACGGATACCCCCGCTTGCTTGAATGGGCCGCCCTCACCGGCCACTTCACCCCGGAGGACCTCACGACCTTGGGCCGCCTGGCCGAGTCCGGGGCCACCGGGGCCGCCGGGGCCGCCGGGGCCACCAGGGCCGACGGGCCTGCTGGGGCCTCCGGGGCCTCCGGGCCTGCTGGGGCGTCCGGGGCCTCTGGTGTCTCTGGCACCTCCGGGCCCGTCGCGGCCGAGCAGGCCCTGGTCCGTGTCCGCGAGCTGCGCGAGGCCCTGCACGACGTGATCGCGGCGCTCGTCCACGGCGACCCGGCACCCGCCGAGGCGGTCGACCGGGTGGAGCGTCACTGGAAGGCCGCGGCCGCCGCCGCCCGCCTCGCCGTCCACGAGGGCACGCCCGGGCTCCGGGTCACCGTCGAGACCTCGGGCCTCGACCGCCTCCACGACGAGATCGCTCTCCAGGCGCTCGACCTGCTCCGGACGCTGCCCCGTGAGCGCACCCGGGTCTGCCCCGGGCAGCGCTGCGGCTGGCTGTTCATCGACGGTTCCAGGGCCGGCCGCCGCCGCTGGTGCGACATGGGCACGTGCGGCAACGCCGCCAAGGGGCGGACCCACTATCAGCGGAAGAAGGCGGGGGAAACGGACCCGACTTGATGGAGTCCGAGCGTTTTCAGGGTGTCAGGGGCGCACTGTGGAACGGCCCCTGACGGGCTGGCATACTGCACGAGTAGCCCTTCGCGCATCCCCCGTCGCGAAGGGCTACATCTCTGCGGCGTTCCACACGGCCAGGGGGCACCCCCGTGACCCCCTGGCCGTGTTTTTTGTAGTTAACAGTGACGTAGAGTGTTTACGCAAGCCCGGTACTTGCGCCGGTGCCTGATGCGAACAGTAGGTAAACAGGATGGACAGCGGAGAAGAACACGCGCCCGAACTGCACTCGCTGCAGCAGAAGGTCGAGTACATGCTGGAGAAGACCTTCCCCGGCCAGAGGGTGTCCGGGCGCACCTTCGCCGAACTGGTCAAGGAGCGCGGCGGCCACCTCTCCCACAGCTACTTCTCCAACATCCTGGCCGGCAAGGTCACCCAGCCTTCCGAGGAGATCCTCAAGGCCCTCGGTCTCGGCTTCGGCGTGGACTGGCGGTTCTTCAAGGAGGAGTCGGAGGTCGTCGGCGACGTGGTCGCCGGGCTCCAGTTCCTCGCCAAGCGGCGGACCGGCGAGATCAGCGGCGTCGCGGGCCGGGGCGTCGACGACGACGGGCTCCCGGCGGAACTGCTCGAATTCGCGCTCTCCCTCCTGGCGGACACCAAGGCCAGACAGCAGCCCGACGAGGTACCGGAACGTTAGGGCACGCGCCTCGGAACGGACGCCCGTCGTTGGCTAAACTCGGCGAGCGCATGTCACACACGCGTGACGACGACCAAGAGGCCTCCATGTCCCTGCGCGAGCTCCGCAAAGAGTGTGAAGCTGGCCTGGCCGACCTTCCGATACCCGCCCCCTTCACGATCGACGGCCTGGTGGCGAACATGGAGGCGGCCCGCGGCCGGACCATCGTCCTCCAGGAACTGCCCGAGCGACTGGCCCGGGTCAACGCGGCCTGCGGCCTGCGCCTGAAGTCCGGCACCACCAGTTACGTGCTCTACCGGCGCCGCCCCACCGCGTACCAGACCCAGCACGTGATCCTGCACGAGCTGTGCCACGAGTGGTTCGACCACGGCACCAGCCTCGACGCGGACCGGCTCCGGGCGCTGCTGCCGGTCTTCGACACCTCGCTGATCACGCGGGTGCTCTCCTCCGACACGGTCCAGGCCAGGGCCCAGTACGACACGCACGACGAGCGGATCGCCGAGTTCGGCGCGTCCCTCATCCCGCGCATGGCGAGGGACGTGACCAGCGACGACATGGTCGGACGGCTCGCCAACTCGCTGTCGCGGCCGGTCGCCCACCGGCGCCCGGCGTTCTTCAGCCGCGCGTTCTTCCGCCGCTCGTAGCCACTCCACGTAAGAGAACTCCCCGTACCCCCCACAACCCCCCACAACCCCCATACCCCCCCCACAGAACACCCCGAGGAACTCACGTGACCGGACTCGACCTCGCCGGCTACCTCATAGCCGGCCTGATGACCGCCGTCGCCCTGTGGCGCATGCCGGCCGCGCTCTGGGGTGACGAGGAGGACAAGCGCCGCCGCGCCCTGTGGGGCTGCTACGCGGGCTTCGCCGTCGCGCTGTGGACCAAGACCCAGGTGGTCCGCATCGGCCTCAACAACAGCGAGATCGTGGACCTCGCGGTGCTGATCAAGCACTACACGTCCACCATCGCCATCCTGGCGATCCTCAGCTACATCGTCGCCATCTACGGGCACTTCCCGGAGGGCGGGCCGATCCCCCGCCACGTCCGGTTCGCGCGGGTCGTCCAGCGGGTGGCGGCCAAGGCCTCCGTGGCCACGCTCATCCTCCTCACCGTGCTCTTCTTCACGGTCGTGGACCGCTCGGTCCCCGCGGACCGGTTCGTGGCCGAACACGCCGGCGAGTGGGGCGCCACGCTCTACATGACCGTCTTCTACCTGTACTTGGGCGCGGCGTCCGCCGTCTGCGCCTACCAGTGGGCCCTCGCCACGATCGACGCCAAGCTGCTCCACCTGCGGATCGGCCTCGGCATGATGACCTTCGCGATGTTCATCGGCGTCGGCTACACCCTCAGCCGGACCCTGTTCCTGTGGATCAGCGTCGCCGACAAGCCCAGCGAGAGCTTCGCGCTGACCTTCGACGAGGCCACCGAGGCCGCCCAGCTGGTCCTCTTCGCCTTCTTCGCCGTCGGCGCCTCCCTCCCCGCCTTCAGCAAGGGCTGGCGGCGGGCCCGGCTGTGGCGGGCCCAGGTGAACCTGCACCCCCTGTGGCGCGAGCTGATGACGGCCTTCCCCGACCAGCCCTTCGCCCCGCCGGCCTCGCTCGCCCGCGAGCTGACCCGCTTCGACACCCCCGCCGACCTGCGCGTCGACCGCTGGGCGGCCGACATAGCCGACGCGGTCGAGAAGCTGCGCCACTACGTGCCCGACAGCCTGCTGACCGCCGCCAAGGAGGCCGCGGCGGGCGAGGACGCCGGGAAGGCCGGTTCGCTCGCCGACGCCTACTGGATCAAGGCGGCCCTGGCCGCCAAGGCCGAGGGCGCGCCCGCCGGGAAGGCCGCCGCCTTCGAGACCAAGCACGCCACCGACCAGGACGGCGAGGTGGCCTGGCTGGTACGGGTGGCCGCCGCGTACAAGGCGATCCCGGAACAGCGGACCCGCGCCGTGCTGCGGTCGAGCCTGGAGGCCGGCGCGTGAACCGCACCGCCCGGGTCGTCACCGACGTCCTCCAGCCCCGCAACGTCCTGCTCGCGGGCATGCTCGGGATCGGCCTGGCCGCCGCGTCCGGCCATTGGAGCGGCCTGCTGTGGGGCCTGCTCGGCGCCCTGTGCGCCGGGCTGATCCCGGCGGGTTACATCGAATGGGAGCGCACACGGGGCACCTGGGGCGACCGCCACGTGGTCGACCGCACCCAGCGGGCGCCGATCTTCTTCGTCATCCTCGGCTCCATCGGCACGGGTTCGCTGGTCATGCTCCTCGGCGGGGCGCCGACACCCATCCTGGTCGCGATGCTCGCCCTGTGGGTGATGACGGTCGGCCTCCTCGCCGTGAACACCGTCTGGAAGATCTCGGTGGACTCCGCCGTGGCCTCGGCGGTGGTGGCCCTGCTCGCCGCGGTCCACTCGCCGTGGTGGCTCCTCGCGTACGTCCTCACGGCCGCCGTCTGCTGGTCCCGGGTCGCGCTGACGTACCACACGGTGGCGCAGACGCTCGCGGGAGCGGCACTGGGCGCGGCGACGGCGGGCGCGTTCCTCTTCGCGTGACCGGGCTCGGGGGAGCGGCCGCGACGTCGAACTGGGTGGTCCAACACCCGTCACTATGCTGCGAGTTCAGGCAACGACGAGGTAAGGGGGCGCCATGACCGAGGCGTTGGTACTGGGTGGCGGGGGAGTCGCCGGGATCGCCTGGATCACCGGGCTGTTGGCGGGGCTCGCCGAGGCGGGCCAGGGCGTCACAGAGGCCGACCTGATCGTCGGGACCTCCGCGGGTTCGACCGTCGCCGCGCAGCTCGGGAGCGGTCTCGGCCTGGAGGAGCTGTACGCCCGGCAGACCGAACCCGGGCGGCAGGCCGCGGAGATCCCCGCCGGTGTGGACCTGGTGAGCTTCGGCCCGCGGATCGCCGGCGCGCTGCGGGACGCCACGACCGGACCGGAGATCCGGCGCGCCGTGGGCAGGTTCGCGCTCGGCGCGGACACCGTGGGGGAGCGCGAGCGGCGCGCGGTGATCGAGTCACGGCTGCCTTCGCACGAGTGGCCCGCTCGCGCGCTGAAGATCGTCGCGGTGGACGCCGAGAGCGGGGAGCCGCGGGTGTTCGACAGCGCGTCGGGCGTGAGCCTGGTCGACGCCGTCACGGCGAGCTGCGCGGTGCCGGGCGTGTGGCCGGCGGTCACGATCGACGGGCGGCGGTACGTGGACGGCGGTGTCCGCTCCGGCGAGAACGCCGACTACGCCGCCGGCTCGTCCCGGGTGCTGGTGATCGCGCCCCTGGCGGGGGTCGAGCTGCTCCCGAGCGAGAAGCCGCTGGCCAAGGTGGTCGAGGAGCTGCGGGCGGCCGGAGCCGACGTCGTGGTCGTCGGCCCGGACGAGGCGTCCTCGGCCGCGATCGGCGCGAATCCCCTGGACCCGTCCACCCGCACGCCGGCCGCCGAAGCGGGCCGCGCGCAGGGGCGCGGGCTGAGGATCGCGTGGGGGGACGCGTAGGACCGGCGGGGCGGAGGCGGCCCGTGGCGTCAGGTCGTGATCCGCTTCCCGTCCGTGTCGCAGGGCAGGGTGCTCGCGGGGTGGTCCGTGGCGAAGTCCTCGGCGATGTCGTCGGCGGTCTCCTGCATCGCGTCGCCCGTGATCCGGATCCGGCCGGCGAAGGGGTTGTCGATGTCCTCGATCAGCAGCAGCGAGCCGGTGAACAGCACCGCGAGGACGCACAGCAGGGTGACGTGCGAGGGCCCGCGGTTGCGGGGCAGACCGAACGCGAAGGCTCCCACGGTGGCGGCGAGGGCCGCGACCATGAACCAGTAGACGAACGAGGGGATGGCCGGGCTCGCCTCCGAGATCCGGGTCTGCCGGGCCTCGGAGCGTTCGTCGTCGGCTTGGACGAGGAGGGGGAAGGTGGCGTCCCCCTTGTGCGCGAGCTCCTTGAAGTGCGTGCGGAACTCGGTGGACCACGTCGACGCGAGCGGTGACTTCGCGCCGCCCTCGGCCATGAGGGGCCATTCGGCGGCCTCGATGGCCCGCGAGTAGCAGACGGCGGAGGCCTGGAGCCGCTCGCGCTGCGGCTCCGGGGCGTAGTCGGCCACCTCGTAGAGCTGGTCGACCCGGCTGGCCTCGGCCTCGACGGCCGCGCCGGCGGAACCGTACGACTCGGCCGCGACGACGATGACGAAGGCGACCAGGAGGACGGCGAGCGTCTCCAGGGGGCTGATCAGGTCGCCGACGGACGCGTCTTCGCCGTCGTCACCGGTGCGCCGCCGGCGACGCAGGTGGTTGGCGATCAGGCCCGCCGCGAGGGCGGCGGCGATGGCCACGATGGTGAGGGTCATGGTGAGGGTCATGACGCGCGGCGGGGCCTACGCGGGGAGTTCGATGTACTCGAAGACCGAGCCGTCCGGATGACGGGCGATCATGCGGTGGCCGTTGGGGCCGGGGGCCGGGCCGTCGAGGATCCGGCCGCCCGCCCGGTGCAGGGCGGTCGTGACCGGGTTCAGGTCGCGGACCACGAGGGTGGCGCGGCGGTCGGAGAACTCCGCGGCCTTGTCCCCGGAGAGCAGCAGGAAGGGGCTGACGGAGGCGAGGTGGACGCCCCCGTACTGGAAGGTCGAGGCCTCTTCGGCTCCCCCCAGCTCCTGGTAGAAGGGGACGGCGGTGTCGAGTTCCGGCACGGTGACGCGGGCGATCACTTTGACGATGTTGCTCACGTGGGCCTCCGATGCGTGGGTGACGGTGCGGTGTTCACCAGGTGAGGGGCAGGGCGTGCAGTCCGTACGTGACGTTCGACGTACGGAAGGGGACGTCGCCGTACGGAACGGCGCAGCGCATGTCGGGGAACCTGCGCAGCAGCGCGGGCAGCGCCACGCGCAGTTCGAGCTGGGCCAGCGGGGTGCCGACGCAGTGGTGGACGCCGTGCCCGTAGGCGAGGTGCGTGCGGGGCGGGCGGGTGAGGTCGAGGACGTCGGGGGCCTCGATGCTCTCGGGATCCCGGTTGGCCGACGGCAGGGAGACGAGCACCTGTTCACCGGCCCGGACCAGGACGTCGCCGACACGTACGTCCTCGGTGGCGGTGCGCAGTTCGCCGTGGTGCGGGATGGTGACGTACCGGACGAGCTCGTCGACGGCCGAGTCGCACAGGTCCGGCCGCTCGCGCAGGACGTCCGCCTGGTCGGGGTGCTGGAGCAGTGCGAGCACGCCCAGGCCCAGCATGTGCGCGGTGGTCTCGTGGCCCGCGACCAGCAGGAGGTTCCCGATGCCGACGAGTTCCTCGTCGGTCACGGACTCCCCGGATTCCCCGGACTCGCGGATGATGCGGCCGAGGAGGTCGTCCCCGGGGTTCCGCCGTTTGCCGCGGACCACCTCGCGCATGCCCGCCCGGAGCGCGTCACGCGCCGCGATGAGGTCGGGCAGCGGCGACATGACGTCGGTCATGACCCGGGTGTGTCCGGCGAAGTCGTACGTGCTCTCCGCCGGCAGCCCCAGAATGGCGCAGATGATCCGGGACGGGACGGGCAGCGCGAAGGCCGCCATCAGGTCGACGGGGTGGGGAGCGGCGGCCATCAGCTCCAGGTGCTCGTCCACCACCGCCTCGACGTACGGCTGGAGCCGGCGCATGCGGCGGGTCGTGAACTCCCGTGTCACGAGGGCCCGCAGCCGGGTGTGCTCGGGCGGGTCCTCCTCGATGAACGTGCCCGGCTGGCGGGACCGCAGCGCCTCGCTCAACTCCTGGTCCTGTGACGGGGGAACCACCACGCCGATGGGCGTGAGCCGGCTGCTGAACCGGGGATCGGCGAGGACCTGCCGGGCATCGGTGAACCGGGTGACCAGCCACGCCTCCGACCCGCCGGTGAGCCGGACGCGGGAGACGGGCTCTTCGCGGCGGAGCCGGGCGAACTCCGGGTCAGGGGCGAACGGGCACGCCGGGTCCCTGCGGTAGGGCAGGGGTGCGGGGTCCGCGTGGTGCGGCTGGGGTGCGAGGGCCCCGCAGTGCGGCCGGGGTGCGGGGTCCGCGTGGTGCGGCTGGGGTGCGGGTTCCCCGCGAGAGGGCCGGGACGTCAGGTCGTCGCGTACCGGCGCGCTCACCCGGCCGCTCCCGCACGGCCGTTGGAGGCCGAGGGCACCGGCACCGTCCACCGGCAACCGCGGTCCGCCAGCTCGACGTCGGCGCTGATGCCGAGGCGCGCGGCGGTGCGCTGGTGCAGATCGACGCAGAACTCGCACGGCCGGTCCAGGGTCAGGGTGACGCCCCGCTGCGCGGCCTGCTCCCGGTAGTCGAAGATGCCGCAGCGCCGCACGGTGAGTTCGGTCGTCTCCGCCGAGGTGCGGGTCTCGGTGTCGGAGCCGTAGACGCCCAGCATCGCGCGCAGCCCGGAGAGCAGGTCCCTGGACTGGTCGTCCGTGTCGGGCAGCCGGTGCCGCATGGCGTCGGAGTTGATCCTGGCGACGTGCTCGGTCCATTCGGGCAGGTTCTCCCGCCCCATGTACCGCTCGATGGCGGCCTGGGTCCGGAAGTACACCCCGAGGACGAACTCGGCCTTCTCCTTGTCGGTCATCGTGCTCTCGACCATCACTGACCTTCCTTTCACGGTGCCATGGCGGGTTGGGCGGTGAGCCGTTCGATCTGGCTCAGGGACTGCTGGACGGCCTCCTGCAGGGGAGGCGGAAGGCAGCCGTGCAGCGCGGGGTCGTCCAGGTCGACGAGCCGGGAGAGCTTCCAGCCGACGTAGGCGCCCATGGAGGCCAGCGGCGGCAGCGCGGACACCGTCCGCACCAGGACGTGGTGCTCGCTGAAGAGGGGATCGAGACGCCGGGCGAGGTCGTCTTCCCACGCGGTGGTCGTCTCGCGGTCGGTGATCACCAGGCACACGACCGAATCGCCCTTGATGACGAGCATGTAGTTGAGGACGACGGGCGCCTGAGCGTCCTGGGAAGCCCACAGGACGGCCTCGCACTCCTCCTGCCGCACACCGTCCCGGGCCAGCTTCACCGCGTCCTGCTGCCGGCCCAGCGGACGCAGCACCGGGGTGCGGACGCCGCACGGGCACGGAGTGCTCCCGATCTCCACGAGATCACCCGTCCGGTAGCGCACGAGTGGCCGTGACGGCAGATCCAGTGTGGTCACCACGAGTTCCCCGGCATCCGCCCGGCCTTCCTCGACCGGCCGTGTCCCCGTCTCGTCGTGGACTTCGAGGAGGTAGCTCTGGGGCTGCGTGTGCAGCGAACCGAACTCGCAGGTCACCGCGACGGTCCCGGTCTCCGACGAACCGAAGGTGGCGACGCGGGCGGTGGCGCCGGTGAGGCCCTCCAGGTGCCGGAGGAAGCTGGCGCCGGTCTGCTCGGCGATGAGCAGGAGCTTGGCGAAGTCGGGCGCCGCCTCCCCCTTCGACAGGGCGAACTGCAGGAGCTCGGTGAGCCGCGAAGGAGCACCCACATAGGTGGTGACGCCCAGCTCCCGCACGATGCGCAGGACCCGCGAGTAGTCGCCGGTGACCTGATCCACCCACAGCCGGACCGACGGAAGCCCCAGGTATTCGAGGACCTTCTCGAACTGGTACCCGGCGGGTGCGAACGGCCCGTTGATCAGAATGAGGGCCGAATCCCCCTCGTGCAGGACGCGCCCCCACATTTCACCGATGTTTACGGTGTTGACGATGAGGTCGTCGACGGCCTTGGGTGCGGCGACCGGGTCTCCGGTCGTGCCCGAGGACTCGTAGTAGTGCAGGAAATGCTGCATCGGTCGCGTCAGCGCCCCCCGGGGAGACATGCGCAGAGCGGAACGCGGAAGAAGCGGAACCGCGGAATAGAAATAATTCAGCAGGCGCGTCGGAGCCTCGTGAAGCATCCCCTGAAGAAATTCTTCATCCCGCCATTCCCTCAGGCTATCGCCGTGAATTTCCGAGCGGGCGGCCTCGTGCAGAATCCGCGCCAGTTTTCTCGCCTGAAGCTCTGGAAGATCGCTCCGGCCAGCCAGTGTCGAACGTACGTCGGCCAGGTGGACCTGCATGAGATCCGAGGCGGCGACAGCGGACGTGCCATCACGCATGAGCAGCATGGGCCTTACCTCCTGCCTGGAATCTAGAGCATCAGACCAGGCGAAATGCAAATCGCCGTCAGTGGGCAGGCTGGAGGGGGTGAACGCAATTCCAGACCATCACACCGTCACCTTTGGAAAACATCTGATGTCGAGCGAGGGGGGCGCGCGGGGAGCGCGGCCATGGCGCGTCGGGGGGCGCGAATAACTGATACGGAAAGACGATGTGGCGCCTGTCCTACCGTTTTCGGGTCGCCTTGTTTTCGGTTGGCTGAAAAATGGGCGGCGGCGTTTCGTGTATCCGATTCCCGGTTAGCTAGCCTCGGGGCGAGGGCGATCAGGTGTTTGCTTATTCACCGCAATCGTCGTTCTCGCTCTGCCCCGAAACCCCGAGCAAAAGGAGAGATCCATGGCCACTGCCACCGCCGATCCGCTGGCCCGCAAGTACCAGCGCGTCTTCGAGCACCTCGACGCCGACGGCAACGGCTTCATCGAGCAGTCCGACTTCGTCTCCTTCGTCGACCGCCTGGCGAAGGAGTACAAGCTGCCGAAGAAGGACCAGAAGGTCCACGCGATCACGGCGGCGTTCGACATGCTCTGGAACGAGCTGGTACGCCACGCGGACACGGACGGCGACAACCGCATCTCGGAGGAGGAGTACATCGCGTCGGTCCGCCTGACGGTCGACGACACCACCCGCTTCAACGCGACGGACGCCCTCGCGAACGCCCTGTTCGACATCATGGACGTCAACGGGGACGGCCAGATCAGCAAGGACGAGTTCATCCGGCTGCAGCAGAACGTCTGGCACATCAGCGCCCCCGACGCGATCGACACCTTCATCGCCCTCGACACGGACAAGGACGGCACGCTGTCCCGCCAGGAGTGTGTGAAGGGCTGCCGGCAGTACTTCAACTCCAACAACCTCGACGAGCCGGGCAGCTGGTTCTTCGGCCGCTTCTGAGGGTCTGGACATTGACGGAGCCCCAGGTCCCCGACCTGGGGCTCCGCTCACGAGCGGATGAGGGGAATCGCACGGAATGGCAACGGAATGACGGACGACGCGGACAGCCGGCTGCAGACCTCCGCGCGCGGCTGGCTGACCCTCCAGCTCGCCACGCTGGGCTTCGCGGGCCTGTGCGGGGCGCTCAAGAGCGGCGGTACGGGCGGCTCGGGCGCGCCACGCGCGGTGGAGGCGGTGGCCGGGGTGCTCGTGCTGCTCGCTCTCGGTGTCGCGTGCGCGGCGACGTACCTCGTGGCGCGGATCGCCTGGCCGGTGCACGCGCCGCAGACGGCGGACGCACCGCGGACGGCGGACGCGGTACGGGCAGGGCGGCGGCTCCGCCTCGGCATCGGCCTCACCTTCCTCGCGGTGGTCCTGGTCGCGGTCGCGGCGAGCACGGCGTGGTGGCCGCAGGAAGAGCCCTCTCCGGCGGGGGCCGGGGCGTTGGTCGAGGTCTCCACCACCTCGGGCACCTGGTGCGGCACGCTGCGGCCGAGCGGCGGGGACGTCCCGGGTCTGGAGGTCGCGGACGGCGGGCAGACGGTGGACATCCCGCTGGGCGAGGTGACGGCGCTCCGCCCGGTCGGCACCTGCGGCGCATGACGTGCCCATGTGATCCAGTTCACTTCACCGGGGCCGATGAGTTCTGCTCCCTGCCGTCGGTCATAGGGGCGACACCACCGAAGCGAGGAAGGCCCCGCCATGACCGACATGCTCACCGCGCCCCGCCCCGTCGTCCCCGCCGCACCCGTGCCGCGAGCGGCGACGCGGTGGGCCGTGGCCGGCGGCGTGCTGGGGGGCCCGCTGTTCCTGGCGGCCGGGCTCGCCCAGGGGTTCGCGCGGGACGGCTTCGACTTCACGCGGAACGCGATCAGCCAGCTCGCCCTCGGTGAGGCGGGCTGGATCCAGACGGCGAGTTTCGTGCTCACCGGCGCGCTGCTGATCGCCGGGGCGACGGGTCTGAGGCGGGCGCTGCGCGGCGGCCCCGGCGGGACGTGGGGCCCGGCCCTGGTCGGCGTCTTCGGCGTCTCCTTCTGGATCGCGGGCGCCTTCCCGGCGGACGCCGGTGCGGGCATTCCGGCCGGGGCGCCCGAGCAGACCGTGATGAGCGGGCACGGCGCCGTCCACATGTTCGGCGGAATGATCGGCTACCTGGCCCTGTGTGCCGCGTTCGTCGTCCTGGCCCGCCCGCTCGCCGCCCGGGGCCTGCGGGTCTTGGCCGTCGCGTCCCGCGTCGTGCCCGTGGTCGTCCTCGCCGGTTTCATGGCGTCGGCCGCGTCGGTCCTGGCGTTCACGGCCGGTGCCGGTCTCGGCCTGCTGTGGCTGAGCGCGGTGACGGCCCGTCTGGCCGACGCGGCGGCTGACCGCTGGCCGACCGCCGTGCTCTGAGGCATCATCACCACCACGACCAAGATCATCACCATCTGGAACGGGGCACCCATGACCGACGCCGTGAAGGGTCCTGCCAGCTACTTCCCCTCCATCGAGAAGAAGTACGGCCGTCCGATCGCCGAGTGGAAGGACCTCATCCGCTCCTCCCCTCTGGCCAAGTACATGGAACTGGTCAACTGGCTCAAGTCCGAACACGGCCTCGGTCACGGCCACGCCAACGCCCTCGTGGCCCACACGCTCGCCGAGGACAGCGGCAAGTGACCGGGGCTCCACGACGCGGCCCGGCCCGAAGGTGGCCCAGCCGTATCGCCTGCAATTGGCCTGTGGAGTCGGCCACTTGCGCACTACGGTAAGCGCAATGACGACAAGATCTGCATCGCCCGACAAGCCCGCCTCCGCGCGCGTGCCCCTGGCCGAGGCGCCGATGCGTCAGGCCCGTAACTCCGCCGCCCTCTGGATCGCGACCGGCCGGTCCCGGGGCCATGAGGTCGTCCGGCGCCGCGGGTTCGTCGCGGTCGAGGGCGACGAGCGCGCCGGCACCCGGATCCTGATCCAGGAGCCGGACCTCGACGCGGGCGAACGGGACGAGGCGAGCGAGCTCGTACGCCGCGCCGCGGGCCCCGTGATCGCCGAGGACCCGTTCGGCTCGACCGACCTGAGCCACCTCGGCATGCGCAACTGGCAGATGCCGGTCATGCTGCGCCCGCCCGGGCCCGTCGCCGCACCGGCGCTGGACGTGATCCAGGTGAAGCTGCCCGAGGACCTCCCGACGGCCGAGCGGATCGTGATCGAGGGCTTCGAGCTGGACGGGTTCACGCCCCACCGCCCCGGCGAGCTGTTCCCGGCGGCGTTCCCCGAGCAGCCGGGCGTGGACGTGTTCCTCGCCCTGTGCGACGGCGTGGCCGCGGGGGCCTGCGTCAGCGTCGTGGACGACGGCATCGGCAGCCACTACTGGGTCGGTACGTCGCCGGACTTCCGCTCGCGCGGCGTGGGGCGGGCCGTCATGCTCGGCTCCATGGCCCACCTGGCGGACCTCCCGCTCACCCTCACCGCGTCGAAGCTGGGCAGGCCGCTGTACGAGTCGCTGGGCTACACCGTCGCGGCGCCCTCGACCTGGTGGGCCTCGCAGTGACACTCCCGGGCCAGGGCCTGTCCGGCGGATCAGGGTCGGACAGGCCCTAGCCCGCCGCCCCTGCGGGCAGTGCGCCACCACCATGCCGTGCGCGGGAGGCTCAGGCCCCCGCGACCAGCATCGCGCCCATCGCCAGCATGGTCGTGGCGACCAGGCCGTCCAGGACCCGCCAGGCCTTGGGGCGGGACAGGACGCCGGACAGCAGGCGGGCGCCGAAGCCCAGGGCGAAGAACCAGCCCAGGCTGGCCAGGGCGGCGCCCGTACCGAAGGCCCAGCGCAGGTCGCCGCGGTCGGAGGCGAGCGAGCCAAGGAGGAGAACGGTGTCCAGGTACACGTGCGGGTTCAGCCAGGTCATCGCCAGGCACGTGAGGACCGCCCGTCGGGCGGACCCGGCATCGGGTCCGCCGCCCGTGAGAGCGGCCGCCGGATCGGGGCGCAGCACCCGCCGGGCGGCCAGGAATCCGTAGCAGAGCAGGAACGCCCCGCCCACGAGACCGACCGCGGTCAGCGCCGCCGGCCAGGCCGTGACCACCGCGCCCACCCCGGCGACGCCGAGCGCGATCAGCACCGCGTCGGAGACGGCGCAGATGGCGACGACCGAGAGGACGGCGTGGCGGCGGACGCCCTGGCGCAGGACGAAGGCGTTCTGGGCCCCGATGGCCACGATGAGGGAGAGGCCCGTACCGAACCCGGCGAGTACGGCGGCGGCGATGCTGCTGGTCATGCCTTCGACCGTACGAACCACCCGGGAATGAGTACAGCTAAGGATTCTTACGTACCCTTAGCCGTACTTATGGACGAGCTTCCCCTGGACCAGGTCAGGACCCTGCTCGCGGTGGTCGACGAGGGCACCTTCGACGCCGCGGCCGCCGCCCTGCACGTGACCCCCTCCGCCGTCAGCCAGCGCGTCAAGGCCCTGGAGCAGCGCACCGGGCGGGTCCTGCTGATGCGTACCAAGCCGGTGCGGGCCACCGAGTCCGGCGAGGTGGTGGTCCGGTTCGCCCGGCAGCTGGCCCGGCTGGAGCGGGACGCGCGCGCCGAACTGGGCCTCGCGGCGGAGCGGGGCCCGGCACGGGTCCCGGTGGCGGTCAACGCGGACTCCCTCGCCACGTGGTTCCTGCCCGCCCTCACCCGGGTGCCGCAGGACCCTCCGGTCTGCTTCGAGCTCTACCGGGAGGACGAGGCCCACACCACCGCCCTGCTGCGGGAGGGGCAGGTGATGGCGGCCGTCACCTCCTCGCCCGATCCGGTCGCCGGCTGCACCGTGCGCCTCCTCGGGCTCGCCCGCTATCTGGCCGTGGCCACCCCGGAGTTCACGGCCCGGTACGTGACCGGCTCCCTCGCCGAGGACCTGAGCGAGGCCCCCACCGTGGTGTTCGACCGGCGTGACGAACTCCAGGACACCTTCGTCCGGTCCCTGACCCGGGGCCGGTCGGGGGCCGGCCGGATCCGGCACATGGTGCCGGCCTCGGACGGGTTCCGGGACGCGGTGGCCGCGGGCCTCGGCTGGGGTCTGGTGCCCGAACCGCAGGCCGCGCCGCTCCTGCGGACCGGCCGGCTCGTGGAGCTCGCCGCCGGCCGGCCCATGGACGTCCCGCTGTACTGGCAGCAGTGGAAGCTGGACTCGCCCGCCCTGTCCGCGGTCGCCGAGGCGGTCGCGGCAGTCGCCGCCGAGTCGCTGCTGCCCCGGGGCGGCTGAGCGGCCGCGCGCCGCGAGAGGCCGGACCGCTATGGGGGCGTGGCGGGGAGCCAGTGGTGCTGGACGGCGAGCGCGCCGGCCTGGAAGCGGCTGCGGGCGCCGAGGCGTTGCATGAGGTCGGAGGCGATGCGGCGGGCGGTGCGCTGGGAGATGCCGAGGCGCTTGGCGATGGCGTCGTCCGTGTGCCCCTGGGCGAGGAGGGTGAGCGTGGTGACCTCCTGGGGAAGGGCTGAGTGAGGGGGCGGGCAACGGCACCTTCGGCGCCCGTGTGCAGGCCGGCACCAACTGGGACAACATGCACGACCTCGCCGGCGCCGACGTCAACTAAGGACGGCAAGGACGACATCCTCGCCGTCGAGTCCTCCACCGGGAACTACTACGCCTACCCCGGCAACGGCAACGGCGGCCTGGGCGCCCGCGTCCAGATCGGCACCAACTGGTAACCCCTGCACCGCCCGACCCAGGCCGTCTCGCGCGGTTGGCAACGCCCGCAGAGGCTGCGGGCAGGTGTCGGTGCCGAAGATGCCGACCGCGGACCGTTACCATCGACTACGGATAGTGAAGACCGGCGCTGAACTCCTTCTGACCCCTGAACCCGGATGACGCGCCGGAGGACCTGTGCGCAGCCAGGCACCGTATTCCTCGAAGCCCGTGCCCGACCTGCTGGTCGCCACCGCCCTCGATCTGCCCGTCGGCAGCCCGGGCGGCAGCGTCGAGCTCTTCCTCGACCTCTACACCGGCACGGACCCGCTGATCCCCGCCCGCGCCTTCATGCTCGCCTCACGCGGCCGCCGCCGGCTCCCGGCCGGTCTTGACCTGCTGGCCGTCTCCGGGAAGTGTCTGGACGGCGCCGCCTTCCACCGCTACGTCGCCGCGCTCCGGCGGGCCGTGGAGAAGAGGGTCGATCCCGGCCGGATCGGCGTTCTCCACCTCCAGCACCTTACGTTCGGCGCCACACCCGCCCTGATCCGAGCCTTGCCCGGGCACCCGCGGATCGCCCTGGTCCACGGCACCGACCTGCACCACGCGGAGTCGCACCGCGACCAGCTCCAGGTGCTTCGCGAGACCGTCCGGCTCGCCGACGCCGTCGTGGTCCCCACCGGCGCGATGGCCGACCGTCTTCTCCGTCTCGCACCCGCCACCGACCGGCGTGGGATCGTGCACATCCCTTGGGGCATCCCCGACCACCTCGTCACCGGCCCGCCGCGCCCGCCCCGCCCGTACTCCGGCCGCCTGAGGCTGCTGTACGCCGGGCGGCTGACCGCGCAGAAGGGGGTGCAGATGCTGCTGCGGGGGCTGTCCGGCATCAGTGGTGTCGTGTTGAGCATCGCCGCGCCGCAGGCCCAGTTCGAGACACTCTCGCCCGCTGTGACGCGGTCAGGAGTGGCGGTGCGGTATCTCGGCTGGCTCCGGCGCGCGCGGCTGTGGGAGACCTTCGCCGACCACGACCTGCTCGTCATGCCCTCCACCGCCCATGAGGCGATGGGCCTGGTCGCGCTGGAGGCGCAGGCGTGCGGCCTGCCGGTGCTGTACCAGCCCGTACCCGGGCTCCGGGACGTGCTCGGCTCCGCCGGGAGCGCCACGGACTTCGCCGATGCCGAGGCGCTGGCCCGTGACCTTCGCCGGCTCTGCGACGCGCCCGGCCTGCTGCTCGCCCTGCGGGAAGCCGGCTTGCGCAACGCCGCCCGCTACCCGCTCAGCGCCACCGCGAAAGCCCTCGCCGAACTCGGCTGCCGGACCGGCTGACACCGCCGGGTACGCCGCGAGACGGCCGACGCGGTCTCCGTCGCCTTCGACGTGCCACCCGGCCTCGTCGCCGAACCGCACAGCCGCTGCACCGTCGGCCCGGCGGTGCCCGTCCGGACTCGCGGGCGGGCGGTACCGAGAGGACCGGGTAACGTCTTTGTCATGTTCTTCCAGGCGCCGATTCACGGGTGAGAGCGTGACGGGCCCCGCCGACGCCCTTCGTCGTCGTACCCGTCCCCCACCGTGAACCCGTAGATCACTTCACCTCATCACCGGGAGAACCCGTGACCGACAGCAAGAACATCAACAACCCCGTGGGCCAGGGCGGCGGACAGCGCAAGAGGCTGTCCCGCGCCGAACGGCAGAACAACGGTCCGCACCGCAACCTCGACCGCCAGGGCGCCGCCGACCGGAAGGCGGAGCTGGTGCGCAAGATGCGGGAGAAGGCTCGCGCGGCGGAGGACGCCGCGCAGACGGACGACGACACCGCACAGAACTGACACACCGGCGCCAAGCTGAACGACCTGATGGTCGCCGAGCGGATCCCACCTACTCACATCCCCTGCGGTTCCAGTGGCGCCGTACCTCCTACCGGGGGAATCCAAAGCAGCAGTTCACCCGGGAGAGTGGTCGCCGCGCCTGTCCAAGATCGCCGTCTGGAACGGTGGTCCGGAATGCCGCGCTAACGCGGCAACGGACGCGAGCAACAGGGAGAGCCGTGTACGAGTGGCTGCGGGAAACGCTGGTGGACAGGCTCAGGCTGCCGGGTGACGCCGTGACTGCCGAGGCGACGTCGGACGCGGCGGGGCTCGACTCCCTGGCCGTGACCGAACTGAGCATGATCGTTCACGAGCAGTGGGGCGTCGAGATCGACGAGGACGAACTCGCCGCGTGTGCCACGGTCGGCGAGGTGGCGACCCTGCTCCAGCAGCGCTGCCAGCAGCCCGCGACCCGGTGACGGCCGCGCGGAACGCCGGTGGGCCGGCGGCGGTGCTGTGCGGCCTGGGCGCATGGCTGCCGACCACGGTGGTGCCCAACGACGAGATCGCGGAGCGGCTGGGGGTGACGGACGACTGGATCCGCCAGCGCACGGGGGTACGCGGCAGGCGCCGGGTGGACCCGGGGACGGCGACCATCGACATGGCCGTGGAGGCGGGGGCGCGGGCCCTGAAATCACAGGGGCACGGGCAGGTGGACGCCGTTCTGTTGTCGACGGCGACGCCTGACCGGTTGATCCCTTCGTGCGCGCCCGAGATCGCCTCCCACCTCGGGCTGTCGGGTGTGGCCGCGCTCGATCTCGGCGCGGCGTGCTCCGGCTTCGTGTACGCCCTGTCGGTGGCCGCGGGCTACATCGCCGCCGGAACCGCGGAACGGGTTCTGGTGATCGGGGCGGACACGATGTCCGCCGTCACCGATCCCGGGGACCGGACCACCGCCGCGATCTTCGGTGACGGTGCGGGGTCGGTCGTGCTGCGGGCGGGGCGTGCCGACGAGCCGGGCGCTCTCGGGCCGTTCGTGCTGGGCAGCGACGGAACCGGCGCGGAGCTGTTGGGCACGGAGCGGGGAGGTTCTCGTACGCGGTACGGCTACACAGCCGAAGAACCGCGGCCTTACGTCCGTATGGAAGGCCGGCAGGTGTTCCGGCACGCGGTCGCGCGCATGGCGGAGGCGATCCGCGAGGCCGCCGACAGGGGCGGTTGGGGCCTGCCTGCCGTCGACCGCGTGGCGATCCACCAGGCGAACGCACGCATCTCGCAGTCTCTGTCGACCAGCCTCGCCGTGCCCGGGGACCGGTGGCTGTCGAACATCGAGCACGTCGCCAACACGTCCTCGGCGTCCGTTCCCCTGCTGCTGGACCACTCGGTACGGGACGGTTCCCTCGCGCCGGGGCAGCGCCTGGTGATCGCGGCCTTCGGCGCCGGCCTGACCTGGGGGGCCACCACCGTCGTCTGGCCCGAACTGACTCCGGGTGAATGAGGTGAACGTGACGGCGGACACGACGCGTGCAACGGTCTCCTACCCGGCGCTCGACCAGACGATCAGCGGGATGGAGGAGTCCGCCCACTACCTCCACATCGGGGCGGTCATGGAGATGCGGGGCGCGTCCCCTCGTATCGACGCGGTCCTTGACCACGTACGCCGGCGCCTTCCCTTGCTGCCGCCCCTGGCGGGCTGTCGCGATCACCTCGCCTCCCACGTGCGTGAACTTCCCGTGCCGGGCTGCCGCTCCGGCGACTGGACACGGGCTTACGACGCCTTGGTCAACGGTCCGGCGCCCGAGTGCGCGCAACGGCCCTGGGGAGTGTGGCTGGTCGCCGGTGAGGACGGGGACGGGTATCTCCTGAGCTACCGCTCCCACCACTCCCTCCACGACGGGGTCAGCCTGATGCGGCTGATCCGCCTGCTGTTCGCGCTCACCGAACCCGCCGCGCCCTCCTCGGCGCCGGAACGCCACAAGGAACCCCCCGCTCTCGGCGTACGCGTCAGCGGACGCCTGCGCACGGCGGCTGCCTCCACCCGTCTGCTGGTGCGGGCACCACGGCGTCCTCTGCTGCCCGGCGTGCCGGACAACCGGCGCGTGCTCACGTCGGCCGTTGTGCCCGTCACACGGCTTCGTGCGGCTGCGCGATCGCTGGAGTGTTCCGTCCTGGACGTACACGTCGCCGCCCTGACCCGGGTCGCCGAGGAGGCCGACCCCACGGGCTGGACGGCGGAGGGCCGGCGGACCCGTGGCATCGTCCTGCCCGTGTCCCTGGACCCGGGCGGCGCGACCCCCTACACCGGGAACCGCTTCGCCCTGGCCCTGGTCGACCTTCCGTGGGAGCGGCGCGACCTCGGCGCACGCGCCAGGACCATCGCCGGCCGCACCGGGCGGCTTCGGGACCCCGGATTCCGCTGGGCCATGGGAGAGGCGATGGGACGGCTCGGCGTCGCCGGTGTCGGGACGCTCTCCGGGCGGGTGTTCGCACGTGCCGGCATGCAGACCACCGTCCTGGGCTTCACCGCGGACCTCGGCTTCGCCGGCCACCGGGCCCGGCGTTTCACCAACCTGAACTGCCTTCCGGCCCCGTTCCCGTACCAGTCGGCGCTCACCCTGTGGCGCAACGAGGCAGTCTGTTCCTTCACGGCGGACACCGCGCTGCCCGCTGCCGAGAAACTGGCCGACCTGTGGCTCCAAGCGGTCGACGTGCTGGCCCCGGCCGCGCCCTCCGCCTCCACCACCACGTGACGCACCGACCGCCGCACCTCTGCTACCGCACCGTGCGCACCGCCATGCGTCTGATCAGCCGCACCCACTGCCTCACGACGGTCACGGGCGTCGACCACATCCCGGCCACCGGCCCCGTCCTCCTGGCCGGGAACCATCTCGCCGTCTGCGACACGCTCTTCCTCTACGCCGCCGTCCCCCGCGGTGTCGTCATCCTCGGCAAGGAGGAGTACTTCACACGACCCGGCGTCCGAGGGAGACTGCTGGCGCAGTACTACCGCCGCCTCGGCGTCCTGCCGGTCGACCGGTACGGAGGGCCGTCGGCCGCACGCACCGTCCTGGACACGGGCCGCGGGGTCCTGGACGGCGACGGCCTCCTCGCGCTCTACCCCGAGGGCACCCGCTCACCGGACGGCAGGCTCTACCGAGGCCGCCCGGGCGCCGCCGCCCTCGCCCTCATCAGCGGCGTCCCCCTCATCCCCTTCGGCATCAGCGGCACCGATCACGTGCAGCCCATCGGCACCACGAGGCTGCGACGCCACCCCGTCCGGATCCGCTTCGGACCGCCGCTCGCCGTCCAGGCCCACGAGCGCCGCGCCGACGGCTTCCCGACCACCGCGGCGCTGCGGGAGACCACGCTCCACCTCATGCGGCGCATCGCTGATCTGTCCGGGCAGGAGTTCGTCGACCTGCCCGCCCCTCGCAAGGCGCCCCCGGCCTGGCGCTCACCCCACGAGGAAGGCTGACTCCGTCCGTTCCCCGACCTCGGTCCCCGCCCACGACAGCACGCGCCATCCGGTCGCCGGCGTGCCCTCCACGACGACGACACCCGTGTTGGGCACCTCGTTCTCCAGGGCGTACCCGATACAGACGTTGTCGGTGCGCGCCGCGGCCCAGATCCGGATCGCCGTGCCGTGGGTCACCAGCGCGGCGACGCGGGCCCCGCAGCCCGCCGCCTCGGCCATCACCGCGTCGAAGCGGCCGAGGAAGTCCCTCCCGTCGGACGCCCCCGGCATCGGAACGTCGGGACGCCCGCACGCCCACGCCGAGGCGACCGCCGCGTACCTGCTGACGTCGTCCCCCTCGGTGCTCAGCTCCCAGACACCCGCCTCCAGCTCCCGGAGACCGTCACGCACGGCCGGCCGCAGCCCGAGGGCCGAGGACAACGGATCCGCCGTCTGACGGGCCCGCGTGAGAGGCGAGACGAACACCGCCCCGATCGGCTCCTCCCGCAGAACGTCCACCAGCGCCTCGGCCTGCCGGTGACCGGCCTCCGTCAAGGGCGATCCGGGAGCCGCCGTATCGAGGGCGCCCCCCAGGTTCGCGGCCGTCTGGCCGTGGCGGATCAGCAACAGGCGCATGTGCCCTCCCAGGACGATCGACCACCATCAGGCCGCTCACCCCTCTAACGGCACCCACGACACCGGACGTGGCGCTCCCCATGGGGAATTCACTCGGAAAGACCGGTTGCCGACGACGAAGCCCCGGGTCCATGACCTGGGGCTTCCGCGTCTACTTGGCCGGGCGGATCTCGGGTGCCACCGCGTTCAGGCCCAGGAGCCGGAAGTAGTTCTCGCCGAGGGCGATGTGGCGGAACGCCTCGTTGCCGAGAGCCTTGTTGATACGGCTCGTGACCTCCAACTCCTCCTTGTAGACGGCGTAATCCTTGTTGGCGGCCGCGACGAAGTCGGTGCCGGGGATGGCGCGCGTGGGGTAGGCGTCGAGGAGGGCGGCGTGCTGTGCGCGGACTCCGGGCTTGCTGAAGCAGGCGTCTTCCAGCACACGCCAGCTCAGGTCGAGGGTCAGGTTCGGGTGCCGGTCGAGGAGCTTGCGGACGATGGAGATGTGGTGGGCCGGGTCCATGGTGGTGAGCTCCTTGGAGAGGCCCATGTGCGCCCAGACGATCTTGTTCCGGGGGTAGCGGGTGAGTACCTCACGGAACAGATACAGGTACTTGGTGGGTTCGGCGTCGGTGCCGAGGTCGGCGTGGATGGTGAGGGGGATGCCGCGCTTCTCCAGCTCGCTCATGAAGGGCGCCCAGCCGCGGATGTCCTCCAGCGTGGCGGGCTCGTGGTGGTTGGGCAGGAGAGCGCCCTTGACGAGGTTGACCTCGCCGGCCCAACGGAACAGACCGGGGAACTCCTTGTCGTACAGGGCGATGTCGCGGGGAACCGTTTCGGGGTTGGCGACGTCGAGGGAGGTCATCGACAGGGTCAGGTGCGGGTCCGTGGGCTTGGACTCGACGTAGTTCTCGCCGTTGACGATGTCGTTCCTGACGCTGGGCAGGACCGGGGTACCGGGGCAGTCGAGGTAGTAGGTGCAGGTGCAGGTGCAGGTGCAGGTGGAGGAGGCGGGGAGTTTCTGCCCGATGCCGAAAACGTTGGCGTACCGTACGCCGCTCTTGCGCAGGGAGACGGGCACGCTGCTACTCCGGAGGACTCGTTCCGCGATGCGAACGAAATGGCGGAAATGCGAACAAATCTCCATGGAGTGTGCGTAGTTCTCCTCCGGTGCGTGCCCCGGACGCGCCGGAGTCGCCGATTTCTCACCCGGCCGGACTTCCGGACGGGCTCGACGCTCCCCTTGATCACCGGGGTGACCGGGTCACCTGTCTCCCACGGCATCTCGGGGGCGGGGACGCCGGCCCGGGCCGGTTGAACGGTCGATGCCCGACTCGCTGGATGCCGCCGCCTGCACCGGCCCTACGGACGGAACGCACCAAGCCCCAGGTCGCTGACCCGGGGCTTGGCCATTGCTCGGGAATCATCCGGCACTTGGGCCCGTGCGTAGCCTCCGCGCCGGCCCTTCTCGGGGGTGAGACCGGAGGTGAGTCCGGAGGGACCGAATCGACCGGCGGTTCGGCCGCGGCGAGGTCAGGCCGCCGCGTCCACCCGTGCACCGCTCCGGGTCTCCTGCCGTACGACACGGCGCTGCCGGGACGGCATGCCCATGGTCGGGTTGGCGGCGCTCCAGGCCGCGCCCTTGCAGATCATTTCCTTGACGAAGGTGGCCATGCGGCCCGTCATGGCCTTCTCGACCGCGCGGTCGTCGGCGGTGACGGTCTGGATCAGGGCGTCGCTGCGGCCGAGGGAGATGCACTGCTTCGAGTAGTGGATGGATACCTGGGGCACCTTGGTGCCGGCGAGCCGGGCGGCGAGGGCGTCGGCGGCCTGCCAGGCCATGGGGATGCCCGAGGCGCAGGACATGCGGAGGGGCTTGTCGCCGGGGCCGATCGCCATGGCCGCGTCGCCGACGGCGTACACGTCCGGGTGGGAGACCGAGCGCATCGTGGTGTCGACCACGATCCGGCCGTCGTCGGCGAGCTCCAGGGTGGTGGCCGCGGCGATCGGGTGGACGGCGAAGCCGGTGGTCCAGACGGTGACCGCGGCCGGGACGGTGCCGTCGGTGGTGGTGATCCGGTCGGCCTCGACGCCGGTGACGGTGGTGTGTTCGCGGACCGTGACGCCGAGCTTGTCCACGACCTTCCGCAGGTGGGTGCGGCCCTTCTCGGAGAGCCAGTCGCCGAGCGCGCCGCGGGCGACCAGGGCGACGTCGAGGTCCGGGCGGGCCTCGGCGATCTCGGTCGCGGACTCCAGGCCGGTGAGGCCGCCGCCGACGACGACCACGGACTGTCCGGCCTCCAGGCCGGCCAGGCGCTCGCGGAGACGGAGCGCTCCGGGGCGGCTGGAGACCTCGTGGGCGTGCTCGGCGGTGCCGGGGACGCCCTGGTCGTTCCAGCCGCTGCCGAGGGCGTAGACGAGGGTGTCGTACTCCAACTTCTCGGCGCCGTTCGCGGCCTCGACCGTCACCGTCCTGCGGTCGGCGTCGACGGCGGTCACCCTCGCGAGCTTCAGCTCGACGCCGGTGCCGGCGAACATCTCGCCGAAGGGCCGGGGAGCGAGCTCCTGGCCGGCCGCCAGCTGGTGCAGCCGGACGCGCTCGACGAAGTCGGGCTCGGGGTTGACCAGAGTGATGGCCACGTCCTCGCGGTGCAGCCGCTTGGCGAGGCGTCCGGCAGCGACGGCTCCGGTGTAGCCGGCTCCGAGGACAACGATGCGGTGCTGCATGGGCCTGCTCCTGTCTGCGTGGGTTCCGCCGCTGTCTTGCGCGGTTTCGCCACTTGAACCGGGCAGCCCGCAGTTTCCTGACAGGATCGGGATGTGAAGCAGGTCACACCGGGCCGGAGGGTGCGGAGCGGGGGATTCCCATGGCCCGCGGCGCCCCTTGCTCGGTCGCGCGGACGAGCTCGTCGGGGTTGACCGGAACGGTGTCGTTCAGGCGGATTCGAGGATGGGGCGGATCTCGACGGTCTCCGGGGTGGGGAGGCTCCTGGCCAGTTCGACGGCTTCCGCGCGGTCGGCCACGTCGACGACGAACCAGCCGCCGAGGGTCTCCTCGCCGGCGTGCGCGGGCCCGTCGGTCACGGTCGACGCCCCGTCGGCCGTCCTGCGCACTGTCGCGGGAAGGACGTGCTCGGTCTCCAGGGCCTCGCCGCCGACCAGTTTCCCGGCCGCGGCGAGGCCGCCGATCCAGCCTTCGTACTCCTTGCGGTAGGCGGCCCGGTCGGCCCGGATCCGGCGGCGTGACTCGTCCGTTTCGAAGATCACGAGTGCGTACTTCATGGAAGTTCCTCTCCGGCCGCCGCACGGGCGACCACTGCTGACGCTGCGGGAAGGGGGGGGCAGTCTGCTCAGGTGGTGCTGTCCGCCGGGGCGATGCGGGCGAGTACGCCGATCTCCAGCGCGGTCCACACGGCGCCGTCGGGACCCGGGGTGATGCCGTGCGGTTCGGAGTGGGGGGTGGGCAGGTCGTGGACGGTGAGGGAGCCGTCGGGGGTGATCGTGCCGACGCGGTTGCCGCCCCATTCGGTGAACCAGGCGGTGCCGTCGCCGTCGACGGTGACGGCGTGCGGTCGGGCGGTGCGGTCGGGCAGCGGGAACTCGCTGATCCGTCCGTCGGGCGTGATCCGGCCGATCTGGCCGGCGGCGATCTCGGTGAACCACAGCGCGCCGTCGCGGCCCGCCGCGATCCCGACCGGCGCTGCCGCCTCCGTCGGCAGGGGATGGAGGGTGACGGCGCCGTCCATGCCGATCCGCCCGATGGCGTTGGCCTGGTTGAGGGTGAACCACATCCCGCCGTCGCCGCCGGCGGTGATCGCCGAGGGGAACGCACCGGTGACGGGGAGCGGGAACTCGGTGACGTGGCCGTCGACGGTGATGCGGCCGATGCGGTCGGCGGCGGTCTCGGTGAACCACAGCGCGCCGTCGGGCCCCGCCGCGATGCCGAACGGCCCGCAGCCGGGCGTGGGCACGTCGAATTCGTCGATCACGCCGTCGGTGGTGATCCGCCCGATCCGGTCCGCCTTGTATTCGGTGAACCACAGCGCGCCGTCGGGACCGGGGGTGATGACGGTCGGCCCGCTGTCGGGATCGAGGCGGTGGCTCGTCGGCTCCTCGCCGGGGACGAGCCGGCCGATCCGGCCGCCGTGGACGAGGGTGAACCACAGCGCGCCGTCCGGTCCCGTGGTGAGGGCGTAGGGGCCGGCCGCGCCGTCGGCCACCACGTGCTCCTCGACGGACATCCGGGCCACATGATGCGCATGGTTCAAAGGGACTTCCCCCGTCCGTGGTCGGTGGCGATGCGTTCGATGTCGGCCGGGGTTCCGGCCATGATGGTGCGGGCGTGTTCGGTGACCAGTTCGGCGGGCCAGTCCCACCACGCGGCGTGCCGCAGCCGCTCGACGTCGGCGTCGTCGAAGCGCTGCCGGATCGGTCGGGCCGGGTTGCCGCCGACGACGGTGTAGGGCGGGACGTCGGCGGTGACCACGGCGCCGGCCGCGATGATGGCGCCGTCGCCGATCCGTACGCCGGGCATGACGGTGGCCCGGTAGCCGAACCAGACGTCGTTGCCGACGACCGTGTCGCCGCGGCTGGGCATGGCGGTGACGATGTCCAGCGTCTGCTCGGTCCACCGGCCGCCGAACATGGTGAACGGGTACGTCGACACGCCCATCGTCGGGTGCTCGGCGCCGGCCATCAGGAACGTGGTCCCCGCGGCGATCGCGCAGTACTTGCCGATGACGAGGCGCTCCGGGCCGTAGGCGTAGAGGACGTTGCGGTGCTCGAAGTCCGTGGCGCCGTCCGGGTCGTCGTAGTAGGTGTACTCGCCCTCGGCGATGTTCGGCGAGGTGACCAGCGCCTTGAGGAACACCACCCGCTCGTGGGCGGGCAGCGGGTGGAGGGTGGTGGGGTCAGGTGACAAGGGCGGGATCCTTTGCTGGGTCGTGGGATGTGGATATCGCATACGGTCCGGGCCGGGCGTTGCCGGGGCATGGCCCGGATGCGGCGAGACGCGGTGGGACCTCAGGCGTTCTCGGGGGCGGCCGGGGTGGCCCATTCGACGAACTGGACGATCACGCCGTTGGGGTCGGTGACCTGGAAGAGGCGCTCGCCCCAGGGCTCTTCGCGCAGCGGCATGGTGATGTCGACGCCCTCGGCGCGCAGCCGCTTCTCCTCGGTCTCGATGCCGGTGGTGGTGAAGGCGAGGATCAGGCCGGAGGCGTGCTGGTCGCGCTGGTCGGCCGGCAGCACCTCGGTGCCGCGCGCGAGCAGGACGACGTCCATCGCGGCGTCGTCGCGCGTCAGGGAGGCGAATCCGTCGGCGGCGGCCTGCTCGGTGTAGCCGAGGTGGGCGGTGAAGAACCGCTGGGAGGCGGAGACGTCGTCGACGGTGAGCGAGACGGTGGACGCGGTGATCTGCAAGACGGTTCTCCTCGGTGGTTTCGGGAAAGCGGGCGGGGTGCCGAGGCGTGGAACACGACCAACCTCGCCCCGTATGAAACTTACGACGGGGGTAAATTTAGACCGAGCGCCATCGGGGTGTCAATGTAAAAATGCTACGAGGGTAAGATTGCTCCATGACTTCTCACGCCACCTCGCCCGCACCCCCTGCCGGCCTGCGGGAATCCAAGAAGCAGGAGACCCGGCAGCTCATCTCCGACGTCGCCACCCGCCTGTTCCTCGCCCAGGGCTTCGAGTCGACCACCATCGCCGAGATCGCCGCCGCCGCACGGATGGCGAAGAAGACGGTGACCAACTACTTCCCGCGCAAGGAGGACCTGGCCCTGGACCACCAGGACGCCTTCGTCGCCTCCCTGGCCGTCACGGTGACCGGCCGTCGGACCGGCGAGTCGGCCCTGACGGCCCTCCACCGCGCCTTCGTCGACGCGGCCGGGAAAGCCGACCCGGTCGTCGGCTTCTCCGGCCCCGACTTCGCCCGCATGATCGCCGACAGCCCCACCCTCTCCACCCGGCTGCGGGACCTGCACGACCTGCGGGAGGTCGCCCTCGCGGACGCCCTGGCCGATGCCACGGGCGCCCCCCGCGACGACATCACCCCGCGCGCCGCCGCCGCCCTGCTCGGCGCGGTCCACCGCACCCTGTTTCGCCGCATCCAGGAACTCACCCTCGCCGGCCAGGGCGACACCCGGATCTCCGCCACCGTCCTCGCGGAAGCGGACAGCGCCTTCAGCCTGTTGGAGCCCTCGCTCGCCCACTACGCCGCGGCGTGAACAGAGGGACGTACGTCGGCGTTCCGGCGGTACGCGACCGGAAGTGCGGCGATGCGCGCGATCGGCGGCTCCGTTCCGCCTGTGCATCGGCTCGCTCATGGCGCGCAACTGGCACGGCCTCCGAGGGGCCCAGGAAACGACGAAGCCCCAGGTCGCTGACCTGGGGCTTCGTAAGAAGAGCGGATGACGGGAATCGAACCCGCGCTATAAGCTTGGGAATCACCCGGCCCTGGGGTGCGCGCACGCCATCTGACCTGCGGAAACAATCTCTCCCTGCTCCGATCTGGCCACCTCGTTGGCCCCTTTGCTGACCGCTGTTTACCGCCCCTACTGGCACGTTGCGGCACGGCTTCCCGTGCGAGTCAGGCGAGGTGCTGGCCGGGAGCGTGATCGCGTTGGCCGATGCGGGCGATGTCCAGCGCAGGCCAAAGCGACCTCGCCGCCTGTTTCGGGGGCGCGTGTTGTTCGCGGTTGCCTGCCTCGGGCTGCCATGGTTACAGTTATTGCAGATGGTTGCTTCGCTGGGGTAGTGGATGGGAGGCCGACATGGCTCGAACGAGCGTTCTGGCCCGTGCTGAAAAGGTCGAGCCGAACCCCTCGCATCAAGGTGCGCTCGCCGCGACCGCCCGGATGGCGCCGGAGCAGGTCGAGGTATTGGTCCGCACCCCTGATGGTGTCGAACTGGTGCTGCCAGCGGAGCTGGTCCGGCTTCTTCTCGCCTCAGCCGGCGAGCTGGCCCGGGGGCATGCAGTCACAGTGCTGGCGTCCGAGGTGCAGCTGTCGCCCACTGAGGCTGCTGAGCTTCTGGGCTTGTCTCGACCGTTCGTTGCACGCCTGCTTGATGCCGGTGACATCCCCTCGACGAATCTGCCCGGCAGTAGTCACCGCGTGGTGCGCCTCGCGGACGTCCTGGCGTTCCAGCAGCGGCGCGAGCGCCGTCGTGAGGGGCGCCGCCAGATCGCTGATGTGCTTGACGATGCCGGGTTGCCGTACTGATCGCGATGGCGCGGTAAGTGTCGAAGGGGAGGAAGAGCGAACGTGGCGGCGCGGGTCTTCGTGGACACCAACGTCCTGTTTCCGTTCTCAGTGATGGACGTGATGCTGGCCCTCACGGAGGACTCCATCCACGAGATCGTGTGGTCCGAACGACTCCTGGCGGAGTGGGAACGGGTCATCGTCCGGGAGGGTAGACGTTCTGCGGACTCGGCTGCCGCTGTTACTCGCGCCATCCGGCGGTTCTTCTCCGACTGCGAGGTCCCGGCAGCCGCCTACGCGCACCTTGTGGACGAGATGCCGGGTGATGATCCCGACGACCGGCACCACGCGGCGGCAGCGGTGGCCGCCGGGGCCGGCGCGCTCATCACGTGGAACCTTGGTGACTTCCCTGCCGACGACTTGGCGAAGCGCGGAGTGCAGGTGATCGACCCGGACGAGTATCTGTGCGCACTGTACGGAGAGTTGCCGAGTGAGGTCGTGCAGACCGTGGTCAGGCTGGCGGCAGAGAAGCGGAATCCGCCGGTCGCGATTGCTGATGCCATCACCCGACTTGCGAAGGCCGGTGTGCCACGCTTCGCCGACCTCTTGGCCGGACATCTCGGGTAGCGCGCGGGGCGAGATGCCGTTCAGTGTCGGGCGCGAGGTGGTGCACAGGTGGTGCGCGGCTTCCGAATCGGTCTAGACAACGACGAAGCCCCAGGTCGCTGACCTGGGGCTTCATTCAAGAGCGGATGACGGGAATCGAACCCGCGCTATAAGCTTGGGAATCACCCGGCACTTGGGCGTACAGAGTGTCTCTGACCTGCGAATACGCGCATCAGGATGTCCGTTGTGGGGTCCCGCGGTGCACCGCTGTTGACCGCTGAATTCTGCTCTGACTGGCACGAAATGGCACGGCGGGGGCACGTGTCTGGTGAGGTCCGGGTGTGAGACGGGTGCTTGGCCCGTCGGGTCCGGCTGATCAGCTGTTGCCCGTGGGGCCCAGCCCGGAACCGGGGACAGGCGTCGCAAGCATCAGCGCCGAGTCCGCATGGATTGTGATGCGCACCGGTGTGAAGGTGGTGGCGTCCACTGGCGACTCCCCGGTGCCGGGATTGCGGGCGTAGCGCGGATGGGCGCCTCCGCTGATCTGCCAGCGCATGCGGTGACCGACGGCGAAGCGGTGGGCGGTGTGACTCATCGGCACAGTGATCTGCGACGGCTCCTGCCCGTCCGTCCGCAGTCGGCCCAGCCCGTCGCAGATGTTGACGGAGCGGCCTTGCGCGTCCACGTCGCACAGGCGGGTGAAGACGTCGGCGTGGCCGGTGTCCGTGGAGATGCTCAGCCGTGCGGAGACCGGGCCGAGGATGTCCAGGGGCTCGGTCAGCGGGGGACCGGTGAAGGTCAGTACGTCGTCCCGAGTCTCCAGGGTGCTGTTGTCGCGAGGACCGGCCGTACGGGAGAGCAGCGGGCCGCCGAGCGAGGGGGTGGGGTCGCTCGGGTCGTAGCGGAACGACGCCGATGGTGCGGATTCCGTGTGGGCCTGTTGGGTGAGGTGCCCCTGCGCGGTGGGGAACCACTGGCCGCCGACCGTGGCCGGCGGCCAGTCGTCGAGGTCCCGCCAGTCGTCTTCGCCGCCGACGTGCACGCGCACCCTTGTGGGACGGAGGCCAGAGGGATCGGCGTACAGGTGCGCGCGAAGCCAGGCGAGGCTCTCGGCGAACACCTCGGGCCACCCCTGCTGCAGCGCGGACGTGTGGGTCCAGGGGCCGACGAGCAAGGCGGTCTCGCACCCGGCCTCACGTAGTCGGCGGTACTGCTCGAAGGTCTGGTCGGCCAGCGCGTCGTGCCATCCGGTGATCAGACTCGTGGGCACGCCGTGCCGCTCCGCCACCTCACCCAGGGACGCGCCGTGCCAGTACGCGTCCTTGGCGTCCGGGTGTGTCATCACATCGTCCAGCCAGGGCACTTCGCCCCCGAGGGCCGACGCGTGCGCCCCGCGCAGCGGCTGCGCGGTGGTGACATCACGCAGGCGCCGCTGCAGACGCAGAGTCGCCTTCACGAACGGTGCCATGCCCTGGTGCTGGTAGGTCATGCCCACGCCGACGGCGAGGGCGGTCTCCAGGTTCAGCGCACCGTGCGCGTGGAACAGGGCGTGGGGATCGTGCAGCCCCACCTGCACCACCATTGCCTTCAGTTCCGGCGGCGGGTCCACGGCGAGGGCCCACTGCACGTATCCCAGGTAACTGGGGCCGACGGTGCCCAGCGTGCCGTTGAACCAGGGCTGCTCGCGCAGCCAGGACACCGTGGCCCGGCCGTCGGCGGCCTCGTTGCGCCACAGGTCGAACGTGCCTCCCGAACCGCCGGTGCCGCGGCAGCTCTGCACGATCACGTGGAAGCCCTGTTCGGCGAAGAGCAGGCCGTACATGGGGGACCACGGCAGGCCCCTGCCGTACGGCGAGCGCACCAGGAGGGTGGGGAAGTCGCCCTCGGCGCGCGGAAAGTAGTGGTCCGTGATCAGCGGGCTGCCATCGGCGGCCGGCACCACCAGTCCCGGCTCCCACCCGACATCGTGCAGCTTGGCCGGGAGACGGCGCCACGTCGCCCTCATCATCCGCGAGGAAAGAGGCGGCTTCCCGGAAGGCGGTGTCCAGGTCGGACTCAGCACAGAACCCTGCGTGCGTGACGTCATCGTTCCCCTCCCTGATTCTCGTACTGTGTACGAGAATAGAATAGTCGACTGAGGCCCACAAGGGCTGTCGATCAAGGAAGGAGCGTGGAGCATGCCGCGTGACGGCGGGGCCGACGCCCCGGGCGTCGACCCCCAGCAGCTCTGGCTGACCTCTGGCCGGCCGCGCAGGGGCCGCAAGCCCACCTACAGCCGGGAGGCGATCACCGAGGCGGCCGTCGCCCTGGCGGACGCCGAGGGGCTCGAAGCGGTCACCATGCGGAAGGTCGCCGAACGGGCCGGAGCCGGCGTCATGTCGCTCTACAGCTACGCCCCCGACAAGGAGACGTTGCTGCACCTGATGGTCGACCACGTCAGCGGCGAACTGCCGACCACGGGCGCGCTCACCGGCGACTGGCGCGCCGACCTGAAGGCCATCGCCCGCCTTCAGCGCGCCCACATGCTGCGACACCGCTGGCTGCCCGCCGCGCTGTCCACCCGGCGCGTCCCCGGACCCAACACCCTGGCCTTCCTGGAACACGCGCTCTCCGCCCTGCGGCCCGCCGGGCTGGACGGCATGGCGAAGATGGAGATCTTCGCCCAGCTCACGGGATTCGTAGCCGGGCACGTCGGCCATGAGATCGCGCAGGCCGAAGCCTCGCAATCCCCCGACCGGGCCGCGGCCGAAGCCCGCTACCTCGTCGCCGTCGCCACGGACGGCCACCACCCGGAACTCGCCGAAGCCATTTCCGCCCCCGGGCGCCCCGTCACCCCGGAGGCCACCTTCACCCGGTTCCTCAATCGCCTGATCGACGGCCTCGACACCGACTGATTCGCCTGCGCCCCCACGGCTCTGTTGCTCCTGGCTGTCGCCCTCGACGACCCGGGCGCGGGAGATGCCCAACTGCGCGTAGGGGCCTGTCGGATGTCCACGCTTTGGTTCTGCGTACGTTCTGCGGACGCGGGGCGCGCAGAGGGCGCGGCAAGGGGCGGGGGGGCTGGGCAACGAAGAAGGCCCAGGTCGCTGACCTGGGCCTTCTCTCTAGAGCGGATGACGGGAATCGAACCCGCGCTATAAGCTTGGGAATCACCCGGCACTTGGGCCCGCAATGCGCTTTGACCTGCGGAAACGTTAGCCTGGCGCTGCTTCTTCGCCGTCTCCTCGGCTCCTTTGTTGTCCGCGGCTGACCGCCCCTACTGGCGCGTTGTGGCACGACGGCGGATCAGCCGCGCCACTCGACCAGGACGAGAGTGGCGTCGTCCGAGGTGGCTTCGCCGCGTGCTCGCCTGAGCGTGTGGGACAGGTCCCGTGCCACCGCGCGGACGCCTCGGTCCGTCTTCTCCAGCTGGTTCACCCAGTCGATCAGCTGGTCCTCGCCGAACTGCTCCTGCCCGCTCTCGTGTTCCTCGACCAGGCCGTCGGTGAAGCAGAGGATCCGGTCCCCGGGCGCGAGCGTCACCTCGCTGACCTGTGGTTGTGCTCCGCCGAAGCCGACAGGGAGGGTGGTGGGGCTGTCCAGGCGGCCCATGACGCGGTGCTCCCGGATCAGGACGGGGGCGGGGTGTCCGGCGTTGACCCACTGGAGACGGCCGGTGGTCGTGTCCAGCCGCAGCATCTGCGCGGTGACGAAGTGGTCGGGGGCGAACTGCTCGGCCACCGCCCGGTCCATGAAGAGGTAGATCTCGGACAGCTCGACGCTGATGCGGCGGGCGTGCCGGTACGCGCCGATGGCCACGGTCGCCATGGTCGCCGCGTCCAGGCCATGACCCATGGCGTCGATCATGGCGAGGTGGAGGGTGCCGCCGTTCAGGGCGTAGTCGAAGCTGTCGCCGGCCACGTCATAGGCGGGCTCCAGGACTCCGGCGACGGCGACGCGCGGCATGGTCATGGTCAGCGGGGGCAGGAGCGACCACTGGATCTCCGCGGCGACGTTCATCGGCTCGCTGCGGCGGGTGCGGAAGAAGAGGTCGGTGTAGCCGTTCTTGGTCTGCAGGAGTTCGCCGACCAGGCCCGCGATCCGGCGAAGGATGCGGCGGACGTCGTCGTCGACCGTGTCCAGGGTGACGGCCAGCACCCCGGCCTGGTCGCCGCCGTCGAGCAGCGGTGCGTGGACGCGTACTCCGTCGGTCATCGCCAGCTCGATCGGGAGCGACGTGAGGAAACACCTGCCGGCATCCGAGCCGTCGATGGACAGCGGCTCGCCGCCCGTCAGCCCTTCGGAGAGCAGGGGAACGAGCCTCTGCTGCTGATAGTCCTGGAGCAGGATCTGCGGATTCCTGCCGCCCAGCCGGGCCACCGCCTCGGCGACGACCAGCCCGATCCGGTGGGGCGGCAGCTCGTGCGCCCGGTCCAGGATCGTTCCCAGGAGCCCCTCCCCGAAGCTCTCCGAGCGATCGGGATTCCCGAGCCGTCCGACGGTCATCCCGTTGCCTCCAACCGAGCGGCGATGACCTCGCCCGGTCCTGCCTTACGGGGTGGGTGCCGCGACCGCGCGGCGACCGGTACCGGAGCGGCCCGCACCAGCGATGTGGCCTCCAGGATGCTTCTCGGCGGCAGGTCACGCCACCCGGCCACCGTGCGGGGACACCGGTTGCACGTCCCTCTCCGGGGACTTTCGGGCCCGCCGGGTTCGGGGGCGGACCGTCTCAGTCGCCTTCTTCCTCCTCCTCCGCTTCCATGAGGCGGATGCCCTGGTGGGTGAGCGAGACCATCGCGGGTGTGTTTCCCGGCTCCCAGTCGACGGTGACCAGTCCCTCGCCCGCGAGGTAGGAGCAGGCGGCGGCGAGGTCCTGCTCCGGGATGCGCAGGTCGTGGTTGAGCGCGGCTCCGGTGATGCCGAGCAGGCGGTTTCCTTCGGCGGCCGCGTAGAGCGCCTGGAGGATCTGTCGGCGGTACCGCTGCCGCTCGTGGAGTGTCGCCATGGCCGCGTGGTCCTGTCGTCGTGCGGTGGTCGTTCTTGGCCGGTCAGGGTTCCTCGGTGTGGGGTCCGGGGCCGGTGGGCTGTCTGCTGGTGGCGAGCCAGGTGCGGGCGGGTCCGGCGGCGGTCTCGGTGTCGACGGTGAGGTGGAGCCGTGTGCCGCCGCCCGGCGCGGGGTAGCTGCGCTGCTCCGCGCCGGCGAAGCACCGGCGGATCACTTCGGCGACCGCGCGGGCGGCCTCGGGGGCGGCGGAGACGATACGGATCTTGGCGTGTCCCCCCTGCGGCAGGGGCTCGTTCTCGGTGGGGTGCAAGACGGCGTGCTCCGTTCGGGACAGAAGTTCGGGACAGAAGTTCGGGACAGAAGCGAGAGGCCGGCGGGTGGGTTGTCCCGGGTGCCGGGTGCCCCACCCGCGGCCTTCGGCCGGAGGAGTGGTCTGAGGTCAGGGCCAGGTGCCCGTAGGCCGGCGATCGGCGATTCGCTCGGGCGGCCCGGGGTGGCTGTGGCCGGGGGGACGGCGGAGGGAGGGGTAGGGGCCGTCGAAGTGGTGGGCCGCTATGCGTGCGTCGTGCTGGGCGTTCAGCCGGTGGATCAGGCGTGTGCCGAGCGCGATCAGAAGTGCGGCTGCCACGAGCGTGATCACGGTCTCCATGTCCTCACCTCCCGGTGTGTCCCGGCAGCGGAATCATCCGCGCGCCGACGACGGGGTGCGGCTGGGGAGTCGGGGCGGCCCCGCCGTCGGTCTCCCAGGCGTCTTCGCTGCTCCGTGCCTCCCGCATGCGGCGGCCGGTCGCGGCCTCGCCGGACATCAGCGAGCCCGCGGTGAGGATGCTGCCGGGGAGTGCGGCGGCGGTCATCAGCCGGGCCGCGGAGGCGGGTTCGGTCTCGGGGGGTATCACGAGCAGGTCGCAGCGGCCGGTCGTGTAGGACAGCAGGATGATCTTGTCCGGGTCCTGCTCGGTGAACCAGCCCACGTGCAGCACGTGGCCGGTGGCGGCGACCTTGTGCGGGACGACGGGCCAGTGGTCGGGGTTCACCAGGACACGGGTGATGCGGCCCCAGCGTCCTTCGAGGGCATCGGCCAGCGGCGGCAGCTCGGCTGCCAGGTCGCGTGAACGGGGCCACCAGGCGCCGTCGAGCCGACCGGTGAGTGTGGTCTTAGGGGTGAGCGACAAGCGGGCCGGAAGTCCTGGGGTGAGGGCGCGGTTCGCTGTCCTGTCGAGGGTGGTGGTCATGGCGGACCTGCCCCCGGGCTGCCCGTCGGCAGCCCGGTTTTTCGTGTTCCCCGGAAATGTCACCTGCGTGGAAGCTGGTGCTCGAAGTACTTCCGGTACTTCCAGGGTACGTCCGATCAGTCCGTTTTCGGCCTGATACGGGGATATACCTCCGGTTCGTAGGGACGAGTGTCCGGCGACGGGCGGACACGAGGGAGCCGGGGTTACCGTGAAATGACGGCACAGTCGCCCCGCCGGGGGGCCGTCGCCCCTCTCGGGCGCGGCCGTGACGGGCCGCGGCATCGCACTCGTAGACGAGCGGATCCACCATGACCGACTCCGACATCCCGCCCCCGTTGCTCCTGCCGGACGAGATCCACCAGGCGGTGCGCCCCGGTACGGCTCTGCTCCGGCTGGAGACGACGCACTCCCGGCAGGGCGTCCTCGACGGGGCGTGGTGGCCGCGCACTCGCGACGTGGAGCAAGAGGTTCCCACGCTGGTGGCAGCCCTGACGGAACACCTCGGGCCCATCACCCGGGTCGGCCTGGACGCCACCGCGTGGAACGAGATTCCGACCCGGCTGGTCATCGACGACCGGGTCGTCCACCTCGACTCCTTCCCCGTCGGCGACGACACCGTCCTGATCACCCGTGGCGACAAGGACCACTTCGCGCTGATGGTGGTGCCGCCGGACACGGAGCCCGATGCCGCCCGTACGGCCATGGCCCGCGCGGTCCACGCCGACAACATCACGCAGGCCACCGAGCTCCTCGTCGCCCCGCTTCCCCCACCGACGACCGAGGACGGAGGAGCGGCGTGATCCAGACGGCGGACATCCGCGAGTGGCGCAATCAGGACGTGGTGGACCCCGGCGGCCACAAGATCGGCGAACTGGAATCCGTCTACGTCGACACCAGTACCGACGAACCGGCCATGGCCACGGTCCGCGTCGGCCTGCCCACCCGGCACCGCCTGGTGTTCGTCCCCCTGGAGGGGGCGACGGTGGGGCCGGGGTACGTGCGGGTCGCCCACGACAGGAAACTGGTGAAAGGGAGCCCCTCCATCGGCACGGACGGTGTCCTGCCCTTCGAGGAGGAGGAAGCCGTCTTCCGCCACTACGGCCTCGCTTACGAACCCGGTGCGAACGGCGAACGGCAACTCGCCCGACGCTGAGCACCCGACCGCCGGGGAGGCGGCCCCCATGACACTCTTCCTCGCCCTGATCATCGTCGCGATCATCCTGGGCCTCATCGGCGCCGTCGCCGACGGACTCCTGTTCCTGCTCTTCATCGGCATCGCGGTACTCGTGGCAGACCTCCTCTACATGGCCCTGCGCACCCGCCGCTCCGCCCGCCACCGCCCGCTCCGGTGACCTCGGGGACGGTCTCCGCATCATGCTGCGTATCGTCGACACCCGATCGGCCGCCCCGTGGAGATTCCCTCCGTACGCCGCCATCCGCTGAGCGGTTGCGTCCACCCGCCGGCCATCGGCGGTGTTCACCATCCGAACGGAACGCTCCGCGCCGCTGCCGACGTACACGTCCACGCGTACGGGACCGCCGCACAGGGCGCGGTCGGCGGGGTCCGCGTCGACGTGGGCCGGGCGGCCCGGCATCCCCGGAACGGGGCGTCCCGGACCGTGCCCACCTCTTGGCCTCGGGGCCCCTGGACGCCGCCGTCCCGGAGGGGACCGATCCGCTGGCTGTGAGGATGCTGCTGCTCGGCCGCGCCTACCGCACACCGGTCACGGTCACCGGTACTGCGCTCGAAGAGGCCCCGGCGGACGCTCGGGCACTGGCGGCAGCTGGTGGCCGACTGGGCAAAGGCGCCGTCCAGGCCGATCCCCGCCGATGTGCTGCGGCACGCCCATGACGTGTCGGCCGATGATCTCGGCGTCCCCGCCGTCCTGGACACGCTTGGCACCGTGGTGACGCGCGTCGACATCCCGTCCGGTGCCAAGTTCGAGAGGTTCGCCTTCCTCGACCGCTTCCTCGTACTGGACCTTGCGCGCGAGGTGGGTCACCAGCACCGGGCGGCGACATGACGTAGGGCGACGCGGGCCTCATGGCGGCGGTCGTCACAACGGCCTCAGCGCATTCACTCCGCCGAGGCCGCCCTTCCGGATCGTCACACGTGAGCGTGCTCGATCCATGTCCCATTCTACGACTGCGGGCCGGACAGGTCGGGAGGGAAGGCGGGCCATCGGGCGGTCCGGTTCAGCCGCGTTCTTCTTCGACCTCCATACGGCGGATTCCCTGGTGGGTGAGGGAGGCCGAGGAGGCGGTTGCCTTCGACCGCTTCGTACACGACGTGGAGTACCTGTTCTCGACAGGTCTCGCTGCTGGCGGTCACCGGCGACCAAGTCTTGCGATCTCCGTCCGGCGGATGCAACGCGACGCCCTGCGCTGCGGGCGGGCATTCACTGTCGAGTCGAACCTGAAGGGCGGGGAAAGGAGGTGTGTAGTCGCTTCCGGCGCGCCTCGACCGACAGGGCCGTGACCTGCCGGCTCGGGCGGCCTTGGCGCTGTCCCGCCGGGTGCGGCGGTCAACCTCGATGAGGCATGACGTCGACGGCGGGTGCGGCTGCGAGCCTCAAGGTCGGGCGTCGGTCTGGACGTAACAGAGCCCGGCGCGGTGGCTGTGGACCGACCGGGCTCTGGACGTGTGGACGAGTGCTGTTCCGGTCAAAGCGGCTCGTCGTGAAGGTCCTCTTCGCGCAGCAGGTCGTCCTCGCGGCGCGAGGCCTCCTTCTGGTCCTGCTTCTGTCCCCGTTCGCGGGACTGCCTGCCCGGCTGGGGGTGCGCGGGGTCTCCCGGTCGCTGGTGACCTCGCGCCTCGCGGCCCTTGCCCGGCTCCTGATGCTTGTCCTGCTTACCGCCCATGACAGCGACTCCTCCTGATGCGTGGGTACGGCCTCCCTCGGGTCACGCTCACACGGACAGTGACCGTCTGCATCAGGTCGACCGCGAAGCGGGGCATACGGGTGACGCCCGTCCCGATGTGGCGGCGTCGGAGGCGGCCATCCCTTCCACGGGGAAGGTGTCGCGGACGGCGGTGAGGGGTTCGCGGGCGGGTGAAGCGGAGCTTGTCGGTGAGGAGGACGGCCGCCGTGACGCCTGGCCTCCGGTAACGATCGAGAGTCGTACCGGGAGCAGGCCGGATCAGTCGGCGGCAGACTCGTCAGCCGTGAGATCGGTTCCGCATAGATCGCCGAGCCGGTGAGCGATGTCCCTCAGCGGAGCCCGTAGCGCCGCCGGCTCCGCACGTAGGTCGGTCGCAAGGGGCCACCTCTGTTCGTGTGCGGTGGTGCTCATGTTGGCCGGGCGTTGCGCCTCGTGCTGCTGGAGCGCAGGATGCCATCGGCTCAGGAAAGGACGCAGGTGGCGGTTCAGCAGGAACCGCCGGAGGTCGTCCTGCCGGCCCGGGTCCGGGTCGTGTCGGCGTACGGCGCGGGCCACGAGCGGGTGGATTACCCAGGAACGCGGTGTCATGGGTTCGGGCAGGAGCTGGCCCTGGCCCAGTAGCCGCTCGATGGCGAGCTGCCGATGGTCACGGTGGCCCTCCAGTTCCGGCGTTCGTTCGTGGCTTTCTCCTGTTCGCACGGTGCTGATCAGAAGGATGCCGTGCCGGGGCTCATGCCGGCACGTTGTGGCACGACATGGCCGCCGAGGCGGAACGCGGAGGGCGCTTTATGGTGTCTTGCCGAACGTCGGCGTTGGCGGGTGATGGAGGAGCACGGTGGCGTACAGGATGTTGGGGCAGCGCTATGAGCTGGTGGAGCTGCTCGGACACGGCGGCATGGGAACCGTGCACCGTGCCGTGGACCACCGGCTGCGCCGTTCGGTCGCCGTGAAGACCCTGTCCGCCGAGCTGGCCCGGCAGCCGCAGTTCCTGGCCCGGTTCCAGCGGGAGGCGCATGCCGCCGCCGCGCTCAACCACCCCGGCGTGGCCACCGTGCACGATGTGGGCGAGGACGGTGTCGGCGGTGCCGTCGAGCCGTATCTGGTGATGGAGTACGTGGAAGGCAGGGCCCTGAACCAGGCTCTGGCCGACGGTCCGCTCCCGATCAATGCGGCACTCGACGTCACCGCCGGGGTGCTGGAGGCGCTGGAACACAGCCACGGGCACGGCATCGTGCACCGGGACATCAAGCCCGGCAATGTGATGCTCATGCGGACGGGCGCGGTGAAGGTCCTCGACTTCGGCATCGCCAAGGCCCTCACCGAGGCGGCCACCCGCCTGACCGGAACGGGAGTCGCGGTCGGTACACCCGCGTATCTGTCTCCGGAGCAGATCCACGGGAGTGACGTCGATCACCGCGCGGACCTGTACGCCGTGGGCTGTCTGCTGTACGAACTGCTGACGGGCCGCCCCCCGTACACCGGGGAATCGCCCTTCTCGGTCATGCACCAGCACCTTGCCGCGGAGCCCGTACCGCCCTCGCGGCTGCGCCCGGAGCTGCCGCCTGCCCTGGAGGACGTCGTGCTCAGGGCGCTGAGCAAGGCACGCGAGGATCGTTTCGCGGACGCGGCGGCGATGAAGGCGGCGCTCACGGTCGCGTCCCGTGCCACGGTTCTGGCCTCCTCGGTCCCGGCTTACGCGGTTGCGGCTCCCGGAGTTCCGGTTCCGGCAGCTCCGGTTCCTGCGGTTGTGGCTCCCGCAGCTCCGAGCCCCGCAGCCCCCAGCCCCACAACTCCTGAACCCGTGGCGGCGCCGCCGTCGGTCCCCGACGCCCAGCCTGCGCGCCACGCCCTGGCCCAGGTGGTCTTCCGCCCGACCGCCGAGGGCGCGGTCGCGCTCCTCGGTTGCCTGCTGTCGCTCGTGGAATTGAGCAGCCCTCCCGGCCCTCCTCTGCGGCAGCCGCACCACAACGCCCCCAGAGTCCGGGGACTTCGCTGGTCGGTGTCGCCCGTCAGTGGCTCCTCGGCCAGGTCAGCGCTCTGTGGGCCCTCCTCACCGGCCGCCCGGTGTCCTTGTATGCCGCCTCGGTGCTGCGCATCGGCTACGGGCTGCTCTACCTGGTCTTCCTGCTCCGCGAGTTCCCGCACCGTGGAGAGATCTGGGGACCCGAGTCCCCTTGGACGCCTGCGCTGGCGGAACAGCTCTTCGAACAGACGGGCTGGAACAGCGTCCTGATCCTGTCCGACAGCCCCGCCTATTTCGAGTTCTGCTACGCGATGGCCGTCGTCACGTCCGTACTGTTCATCCTGGGCTGGCGGACCCGCGTCATGTCCGTCCTCTTCGCCGTCGTGGTGATCTCGTTCCACGCGAGGTCGATCTTCATGACGGACGGGGGCGACAACCTGGTCCTGCTGATGGCCATGTACCTCGTCCTGACCGCGTGTGGTCGGCGCTGGTCCCTGGACGCACGCCGCGACCGGCTCAAGTCGGCTCGTGCGGGCGACGTGCCGGAGCCGGTGCGGGGCTTGTACGCGCAGGAACTCCGCCACGCCCGCGTCACCTTGACCACCGTGGTGCACAACTGCGGCGTCTTCGTCATCGCCGCACAGGTCTGCTTCCTCTACGGATCGGCAGGCCTGTACAAGGTCCAGGGTTCCACCTGGGGCGGCGGCACCGCTCTGCACTACGCGCTGAACCTCGAACTGTTCCAGCCCTGGCCCGCGCTCTCCCACCTCGTGGACGATTTCCCGATGGTGATCGCGATCACCGGCTACGTCACGGTGCTCGTCCAGGTCGCCTTCCCGTTCGTACTCTTCGGCCGGCTCAAGTATCCCGTTCTTGCCGTGCTGCTCGGGATGCACATCGGCATCGCCGTACTCATGGGGCTGCCGCTCTTCTCCGGCGCGATGATCATCGCGGACGCCGTGTTCCTGCCCGACCGCTTCTACGCCTTCCTGCCCCGACTGTGGCGCCGTGCGGCACGGCGCACCGGAATGCGGCAGGCGGCACCCGGCCGGGCCACAGGATCGGGATCCGTACCCGCGCAGGGAAGACCGGAGCTACCCGCCCCGCAGGACCAGGTCGTTCCGAGTGGAGGGTGAAAGCGGTTCAGTCCACGCGATGGGCCCTGTGGCGGTAGATGGTGCGGGAGGAATCCCCAAGAGGCCTAGACAACAACGAAGCCCCGGGTCGCTGACCTGGGGCTTTGCTATGGAGCGGATGACGGGAATCGAACCCGCGCTATAAGCTTGGGAAGCTCATGTTCTACCATTAAACTACATCCGCGCAGCGGACGGATGATCCGTTCCGCATCGTTGCACACTGTACCCCATGCGCCACTTGAGGCGAAGCTCCCGCCGTGTGGTGTGCCATGGGTGCCCCCTTCATCCCCTAATGTGGCTGATCGTCCACCACGTGTGTAGGGGAAGGGACTTGATGGTTTCGATGGAGCGCACCGTCGTCCGTTGTGCCGAAGGGCATGTGTTCAGTACCGCCTCGTTCCCGCTTCAGCAGCTCGGTGCCGGGCGGATCGGGCCCGGGCGGCTCATCCGGTGTCCGCGGTGTGCGCGGTTGCGGCATGCGGTGCCGGTGGAGGTCGGGCGGCGCTGACGCGTGAGGTGCCGGGGCGCGGGTGCCTGCCGATCGGGGCAGGTCCGCGCCTTCTGCGTATCGTGCGTATCGTGGGGGCGTGCTTCTCTCAGACAAGGACATCCGGGCCGAGATCGATGCCGGGCGGGTGCGCATCGACCCGTACGACGAATCCATGGTGCAGCCCTCGAGCATCGACGTGAGGCTTGACCGCTTCTTCCGGGTGTTCGAGAACCACCGCTACCCGCACATCGACCCCGCCGTCGAGCAGCTCGACCTGACGCGTGAGGTCGAGCCGGAGGGCGACGAGGCGTTCATCCTGCACCCGGGCGAGTTCGTGCTCGCCTCGACCTACGAGGTCATCTCCCTGCCGGACGACATCGCCTCGCGGCTGGAGGGGAAGAGCTCCCTCGGGCGGCTCGGGCTGGTCACGCACTCGACCGCCGGGTTCATCGACCCCGGTTTCTCGGGGCACGTGACCCTGGAGCTGTCGAACCTCGCCACCCTGCCGATCAAGCTCTGGCCGGGGATGAAGATCGGCCAGCTGTGCATGTTCCGGCTGAGCTCGCCCGCCGAGTTCCCGTACGGGAGCGAGCGGTACGGCTCCCGGTACCAGGGCCAGCGGGGGCCGACGGCCTCCCGTTCGTTCATGAACTTCCATCGGACCCAGGTGTGAGGCGGTCGCAGGCATGAGTGAGGTACGCGAGAACCTGACGTACGAGGGCTTCGGCACCGCCGTCCGCGAGCTGGCGCAGACCATCGCCGACGACGGCTACGAGCCCGACATCGTGCTCTCCATCGCCCGCGGCGGCGTCTTCGTCGCCGGCGGTCTGGCGTACGCGCTGGACTGCAAGAACATCCACCTCGTGAACGTCGAGTTCTACACCGGGGTGGGGACCACCCTGGAGATGCCCGTCATGCTGGCGCCCGTGCCGGACGCGATCGACTTCTCCGACAAGAAGGTCCTGATCACGGACGACGTCGCCGACACCGGCAAGACGCTCAAGCTCGTCCACGACTTCTGTGTCGACCATGTCGCCGAGGTCCGCTCCGCGGTCATCTACGAGAAGTCCCACTCCCTCGTGAAGTGCGAGTACGTGTGGAAGAAGACCGACGAGTGGATCAACTTCCCCTGGTCGGTCTTGCCGCCCGTCGTGAAGCGTGAGGGTCAGGTTCTCGACGCCTGAGGCCCAGAGAAGAGCAAAGGCCCCCGCCGAACCCGGCGGGGGCCTTTTCGTGTGTCGTTACAGCGTGCCCAGCTTGATCAGGCTCAGCAGGGCCACCAGCTGGATCGCCGACGCGCCCAGGGCCTTCGGCCAGGGGAGGTCGTGGGAGCGGCTCACCATGACCGTGAGGAGCGCGCCCGCGGCCAGCCAGGTCGCCCAGCCGAGGATCTGGACCAGGCCGTTCTCGCCGCCCAGGAAGAGTGCGAAGACCAGGCGCGGCGCGTCCGTGATCGACATGATCAGCATGGACAGGCCGACGGTCGGCTGCCAGGCGCCGTCGCCGCCCAGCTGGCGCGCGAGGGTGTGGGTGACCGCGCCCAGGATCAGGCCGCCGAGCACGAAGCCGAGGGCGGTCATCAGGACGTACGGGATCGTCGTCGAGATCGTCGCGTTGAGCGCCTCTTCGCGGGCCTTGTCGAAGCCGAAGATCGCGAGGAGCCCGTAGAGGAACGTGACGATCAGCGCCGGGCCCCAGACGGCGTAGTCCCGCATCTGCAGGAACGTGTCCGCAGGGCGCACGACGATGCCGCTCAGGAGCTGCTTCCAGGGGAGCCGGGGGCCCGTCGGTACGGGGGCGGCGACGGGCCCCGCCTGGGCGTACGGGTCGTCGACGCTGAACATCTGGGTGTGGCCCGGGTTGTTCGCCGCCGCGTGCTGCTGGTGCCCCTGCCGGCCGTAGGGGTCGCCGAAGTACTCCGGCTCTCCGTACGCCTGCTGCTGCTGCCTCTGCGGCGGCTGCTGCCACTGCTGCTGCGGGTACGGCGGCGGGGCCGCGTTGTACCCGTACGGCGCCTGCTGCGGTTGTTGTTGTTGCGGGGGGCGGTTGTCCCGGCCGCGTCCGTTCCTGAATCCAGCCACGCCTTGAACGTACCCGGTTCCAGCGTGTGGTCGCTCCCCAGGCCGGTCCTTGCCACTGAGCTGTGACATCCCCTAGGGGGGACGAGGGGGCGCCTCCTTCGTCGTACGTACGTCGTGCGTATGACGTGACTACGACGTGCGTACGGCGTACGGACGCGAAAGGGCCGCCCCGCGCTTCAGCAGCGCGGGGCGGCCCTTCCTTGCGTATCCGGGATCAGACCGCCGGCTCCGGCTCCTCGGCCGCCGGCTCCTCCTCCGGCTCGACCGGGGTCTTCACCGAGTCGAGGAGCAGCTGGGCGACGTCGACGACCGTGACCGACTCCTTGGCCTTGCCCTCGTTCTTCTTGCCGTTGACCGAGTCGGTCAGCATGACGAGGCAGAACGGGCAGGCCGTCGAGACGATGTCCGGGTTGAGGGACAGGGCCTCGTCGACGCGCTCGTTGTTGATGCGCTTGCCGATCCGCTCCTCCATCCACATCCGCGCGCCGCCGGCGCCGCAGCAGAAGCCGCGCTCCTTGTGGCGGTGCATCTCCTGCTGGCGCAGGCCCGGGACGGCGGACATGATCTCGCGCGGCGGCGTGTAGACCTTGTTGTGACGGCCCAGGTAGCACGGGTCGTGGTAGGTGATGAGGCCCTCGACCGGGGTCACCGGGATCAGCTTGCCCTCGTCGATGAGGTGCTGGAGCAGCTGGGTGTGGTGGATGACCTCGTACTCGCCGCCGAGCTGCGGGTACTCGTTGGCGATGGTGTTGAAGCAGTGCGGGCAGGTCGAGACGATCTTCTTCGCCGACTTCGGCTTCTTCGTCGACTCGTCCTCGTCGTCCTCGCCGAACGCCATGTTCAGCATCGCGACGTTCTCCTGGGCGAGCTGCTGGAACAGCGGCTCGTTGCCCAGGCGGCGGGGGGAGTCACCGGTGCACTTCTCGTCGCCGCCCATGATCGCGAACTTGACGCCCGCGATGTGGAGGAGCTCCGCGAAGGCCTTGGTGGTCTTCTTGGCCCGGTCCTCCAGGGCGCCGGCGCAGCCGACCCAGTAGAGGTAGTCGAACTCTGAGAGGTCTTCGACGTCCTTGCCGACGATCGGGACCTCGAAGTCGACCTCCTTGGTCCACTCGACGCGCTGCTTCTTCGCCAGGCCCCAGGGGTTGCCCTTCTTCTCCAGGTTCTTGAGCATCGTGCCCGCCTCGGACGGGAACGCGGACTCGATCATCACCTGGTAGCGGCGCATGTCGACGATGTGGTCGATGTGCTCGATGTCGACCGGGCACTGCTCGACGCAGGCGCCGCAGGTGGTGCAGGACCACAGGACGTCCGGGTCGATGACGCCGTTCTCCTCGGCGGTGCCGATGAGGGGGCGCTCGGCCTCGGCGAGGGCGGCGGCGGGGACGTCCTTGAGCTGCTCCTCGGTCGCCTTCTCGTTGCCCTCCATGTCCTTGCCGCCGCCCGCGAGCAGGTACGGCGCCTTGGCGTGGGCGTGGTCCCGGAGGGACATGATCAGGAGCTTCGGGGAGAGCGGCTTGCCCGTGTTCCAGGCGGGGCACTGCGACTGGCAGCGGCCGCACTCGGTGCAGGTGGAGAAGTCGAGGATGCCCTTCCAGGAGAACTGCTCGACCTGGGAGACACCGAAGACGGCGTCCTCGGCCGGGTCCTCCCAGTCGATCTCCTTGCCGGCCGTCGTCATCGGCTGGAGCGCGCCGAGGGCGGTGGAGCCGTCGGCGTTGCGCTTGAACCAGATGTTCGGGAAGCCGAGGAAGCGGTGCCAGGCCACACCCATGTTGGTGTTGAGCGAGACCGTGATCATCCAGGTGAAGGACGTGACGATCTTGAGGCACGCGAAGAAGTAGGTGAGGTACTGGATCGTGCTCAGGTCCAGGCCGTCGAGCAGCGCGATCAGCGGGTACGAGGCGAAGAAGCCCGGCTCCCAGCTCGTCACGTGGTGCTGGACGCCTTCGAGGGCGCGGAGCGTCATGATGCAGACGCCGACGATCAGGATGACGGCCTCGACGAAGTACGCCTGGCCGGTCTTGGAACCGGCGAAGCGGGACTTGCGGCCCGCCTTGGTCGGCTTGCTCAGCTGGCGGATGACGATGAGCGTCACGATGCCGAGGACCGTCATCGTGCCGAGGAACTCGGTGAAGATCTCGTACGGCAGCCAGTCACCGATGATCGGGATCAGCCAGTCGGCCTGGAAGAGCTGGCCGAAGGCGTTCACGATGGTGAGGAGCAGCGAGAAGAAGCCCACCGCGACGAACCAGTGCGCGAAGCCGACGATGCCCCAGCGGTTCATGCGCGTGTGGCCGAGGAATTCCTTGACCAGCGTGATGGTGCGCTGCTTGGGGTCACCGGTGCGTGTGCCGGCGGGGACCGGCTGACCGAGCCGCACGAAGCGGTAGATCTGCACGGTGGCGCGGCCGAACAGCGCGACGGCCACCACCGTGATGGCGATCGACACGATGATCGCGGCGAGTTGCATGACGGGCTCCTCGGGCGGGCCTACTAAGCGGTAACTTATTGAGTTCCTGCTGAGATTACCCGGTCACGGCGCCGCGCTGTAGCGGCGCTCGCGGTGATATGTGTCGCTCAGGCAAACCTTGCCGCGCGACGCCTGCGTACAGCTGGAAGCGTACGCGCAAGGATCAGCAGATCCATCCCCAGCCAGTGGTGGTCCACATAGTGGAGATCGAGCAGCTCGCGCTCCTCCCACGGCAGGTCCGAGCGGCCGCTGATCTGCCACGGTCCGGTCAGCCCGGGGCGTACGGAGAGCCGGCGGCGGCCCTCGCCCGCGCACTCGCGGTGCGCCGGGGTCAGCGGGCACGGGCCGACGAGCGACATCCGGCCCGCGACGACGTGCAGCAGCAGCGGCAGCGCGGCCAGCGGGCTCTTCGTGCGGAAGGTCAGCATCGTGAAGGGTCGTCCGCCGAGGCCGGCCACCGTCCGGCGGCGCAGCACCGCACCGCCGCCGCCGAGGGTGACGGAGAGGGCGGTGCCGGCGATCAGGGGTGCGAGGACGAGCAGCAGGAGCGCCCCGGCCGTCACGTCGAACGCGCGCTTGGCCGCCGATGAGCGGTTGGCCGTCAACGCCCGCTGGACAGCCGACGCGCCCATGACCGTCAACGTCCCCTTGACCGTCGACGACCGCTTGACCGTCAATGCGCCCTTGACCGTCGACGACCGCTTGGCCGTCGACGCGCCCTTCGCCGTCGACACGCGCTGCGCCGTCATGCGGTCTCACCCTCCGGCGGGAATCCTGGCATATGTCCGGACCCTTTCATGTGAACCAGGGCAAACCGGGGAACGACGCGGAGCGGCGCGTCCTTTGAGCGTCCCATCGGGCGAAGAGTTGAGTCGACTCGGCTCAGGTCTGTTGACGAAGGCGACCTCCTCGTGCATCCTTGAGTCAGTTCCACTCAAGTCAGTCAGCTGGAGGAATCGAAATGGCACGTGCGGTCGGCATCGACCTGGGCACGACTAACTCCGTCGTCAGCGTTCTGGAAGGCGGCGAGCCCACCGTCATCACCAACGCCGAGGGTGCCAGGACCACGCCGTCCGTCGTCGCCTTCGCGAAGAACGGCGAGGTGCTCGTCGGCGAGGTGGCCAAGCGTCAGGCCGTCACCAACGTCGACAGGACCATCCGGTCGGTCAAGCGCCACATGGGCACCGACTGGAAGATCGAGATCGACGGCAAGAGCTTCAACCCGCAGCAGATGAGCGCCTTCATCCTGCAGAAGCTCAAGCGCGACGCCGAGGCGTACCTGGGCGAGAAGGTCGTCGACGCGGTCATCACCGTCCCGGCGTACTTCAACGACTCCGAGCGTCAGGCCACCAAGGAGGCCGGTGAGATCGCGGGCCTCAACGTCCTGCGCATCGTCAACGAGCCGACCGCGGCCGCCCTGGCCTACGGCCTCGACAAGGACGACCAGACGATCCTCGTCTTCGACCTCGGTGGCGGCACCTTCGACGTGTCCCTCCTGGAGATCGGCGACGGCGTCGTCGAGGTGAAGGCCACCAACGGTGACAACCACCTCGGTGGTGACGACTGGGACCAGCGCGTCGTCGACTACCTGGTGACGCAGTTCCAGAACGGCCACGGCGTGGACCTGGCCAAGGACAAGATGGCTCTCCAGCGTCTCCGCGAGGCCGCGGAGAAGGCGAAGATCGAGCTCTCGTCCTCGACCGAGACCACGATCAACCTGCCGTACATCACGGCCTCCGCCGAGGGCCCGCTGCACCTGGACGAGAAGCTCACGCGCGCCCAGTTCCAGCAGCTCACCTCGGACCTGCTCGACCGCTGCAAGGTGCCGTTCCACAACGTCATCAAGGACGCGGGCATCGCCCTGGGCGAGATCGACCACGTCGTCCTCGTCGGTGGCTCGACCCGTATGCCGGCCGTCGCCGAGCTCGTCAAGGAGCTGACGGGTGGCCGCGAGGCCAACAAGGGCGTCAACCCGGACGAGGTCGTCGCCATCGGCGCCGCGCTCCAGGCCGGTGTCCTCAAGGGTGAGGTCAAGGACGTCCTGCTCCTCGACGTGACCCCGCTGTCCCTCGGCATCGAGACCAAGGGCGGCATCATGACCAAGCTCATCGAGCGCAACACCACGATCCCGACCAAGCGGTCCGAGATCTTCACGACGGCCGAGGACAACCAGCCGTCCGTGCAGATCCAGGTCTACCAGGGCGAGCGCGAGATCGCGGCGTACAACAAGAAGCTCGGCATGTTCGAGCTGACCGGTCTGCCGCCGGCCCCGCGTGGCGTCCCGCAGATCGAGGTCGCCTTCGACATCGACGCCAACGGCATCATGCACGTGACCGCGAAGGACCTGGGCACGGGCAAGGAGCAGAAGATGACCGTCACCGGTGGCTCCTCGCTGCCGAAGGACGAGGTCGACCGGATGCGCCAGGAGGCCGAGCAGTACGCGGACGAGGACCACCGTCGCCGCGAGGCCGCCGAGTCCCGCAACCAGGGCGAGCAGCTCGTCTACCAGACGGAGAAGTTCCTCAAGGACAACGAGGACAAGGTCCCCGGTGACGTCAAGGCCGAGGTCGAGGCCGCGCTCGTCGAGCTGAAGGAGAAGCTCAAGGGCGAGGACACCGCCGAGATCCGCACCGCCACCGAGAAGGTCGCGGCCGTCTCGCAGAAGCTCGGCCAGGCGATGTACGCCGACGCCCAGGGCGCCCAGGCCGCCGGTGACGCCGGCCAGGCCCAGGCGCAGGACGACGACGTCGTCGACGCCGAGATCGTCGACGAGGACAAGCCGAAGGGCGGCCAGGCGTGACCGAGGAGACCCCGGGCTTCGAGGAGAAGTCCGACGTCCCCTCCGGCGCCACCGCTGACGACGCCGCCGAGGCCGTCGAGACCTCCGAGGAGGACTCGACGGCCCCGGCCGGGGACGCTACGGACGTAGCCCTCCTGGCGCAGCTGGACCAGGCCCGTACCGCGCTCACCGAGCGCACCGCGGACCTCCAGCGGCTCCAGGCCGAGTACCAGAACTACCGCCGCCGCGTGGAGCGGGACCGGGTCACGGTCAAGGAGATCGCCGTCGCGAGCCTCCTGTCCGAGCTCCTTCCCGTGCTCGACGACGTCGGCCGGGCCCGGGACCACGGCGAGCTCGTGGGCGGGTTCAAGTCGGTGGCCGAATCGCTGGAGACCGTCGTCGCCAAGATGGGTCTGCAGCAGTTCGGCAAGGAGGGCGAGCCCTTCGACCCGACGATCCACGAGGCCCTGATGCACTCGTACGCGCCGGACGTCACCGAGACGACCTGCGTGGCGATCCTGCAGCCGGGGTACCGGATCGGCGAGCGGACCATCCGGCCCGCCCGCGTGGCCGTCGCCGAGCCCCAGCCGGGGGCGCAGGCGAAGGGGGACGAGCCGGAAGACGCCGGCAAGTCCGAGAAGTCCGAGAAGGACAGCGAGTAACAGCCGTACCCGGAAGCGGGAGGAGGGACGTCGATGAGTACGAAGGACTTCGTCGAGAAGGACTACTACAAGGTTCTCGGCGTCCCCAAGGACGCCACCGAGGCCGAGATCAAGAAGGCGTACCGGAAGCTCGCCCGCGAGAACCATCCGGACGCCAACAAGGGTGACGCGAGCGCCGAGTCGCGCTTCAAGGAGATCTCCGAGGCGAACGACGTCCTCGGCGACCCCAAGAAGCGCAAGGAGTACGACGACGCGCGCGCCCTGTTCGGGAACGGCGGCTTCAGGGCCGGCGGCCCGGGCGCCGGCGGCTCGTTCAACTTCGACCTGGGCGACCTCTTCGGAGGCGCCCAGGGCGGGGCGGGCGGCGGCTTCGGCGGCGGTGGCATCGGGGACGTCTTCGGCGGCCTGTTCAACCGCGGCGGGGGCGCGGGCACCCGCACCCAGCCGCGGCGCGGCCAGGACATCGAGTCCGAGGTGACGCTCAGCTTCACCGAGGCCATCGAGGGCGCGACCGTGCCCCTGCGGATGTCCAGCCAGCAGCCGTGCACGGCGTGCTCGGGCACCGGCGACAAGAACGGCACGCCCCGGGTGTGCCCGACCTGCGTCGGCACCGGGCAGGTCTCGCGCGGCAGCGGCGGCGGTTTCTCGCTCACCGACCCCTGCGTGGACTGCAAGGGCCGCGGCCTCATCGCCGAGAACCCCTGCGAGGTCTGCAAGGGCAGCGGGCGGGCCAAGTCCTCCCGCACCATGCAGGTCCGCATCCCGGCGGGCGTGAGCGACAACCAGAAGATCCGGCTGCGCGGCAAGGGAGCGCCGGGCGAGCGCGGCGGGCCGAACGGCGACCTGTACGTCGTCGTGCACGTCGACGCCCACCCGGTCTTCGGCCGCAAGGACGACAACCTCACCGTCACGGTGCCGGTCTCCTTCTCGGAGGCGGCGCTCGGCGGCGAGATCAAGGTCCCGACCCTCGGCGGCCCCGCGGTGACCCTCAAGCTGCCCGCGGGCACCCCGAACGGCCGGACCATGCGCGCCCGTGGCAAGGGCGCGGTCCGCAAGGACGGCACGCGCGGCGACCTCCTCGTGACGGTCGAGGTGGCGGTGCCGAAGGAACTGGACGACAAGGCACGCGAGGCCCTGGAGACCTTCCGCGAGGCGACCGCCTCCGAGGACCCGCGGGCCGAGCTGTTCCAGGCCGCGAAGGGAGCGTGACCCGGTGGAAGGACGCAGACGGCAGCCCGGATTCAGCAACAGGGCATTCGAACTGACCGACGAGTCGCCGGTGTACGTCATCTCGGTGGCGGCCCAGCTCTCCGGTCTGCACCCGCAGACCCTCCGCCAGTACGACCGCCTCGGGCTCGTCTCTCCGGACCGCACGGCCGGCCGGGGCCGCCGCTACTCGGCCCGTGACATCGAGCTGCTCCGCCAGGTGCAGGCGCTGTCGCAGGACGAGGGCATCAACCTGGCCGGAATCAAGCGGATCATCGAACTGGAGAACCAGGTCGCGGCGCTCCAGGCCCGGGTGGCCGAGCTGTCGGCGGCGGTCGAGGGCGCGGCGGCGACGCTGCGCCAGCGCGAGGCCCAGGTGCACGCCTCGTACCGCCGGGATCTGGTGCCGTACACCGACGTGCAGCAGGCGAGCGCCCTCGTGGTGTGGCGCCCGAAGCGCGGCGAGTAGCCCTTCACCGGTCATGGAAGAGGCCCCCTCCCTTGTGGAGGGGGCCTCTTTCAGCTGTCCCGTTCGAGGATCCCGGACTGGGCGATCAGATAGCCGAGCTGCGCGCGGCTGCCGCTGCCGAGGGCGGCGGCGAGCTTGGCGATGTGCGCCCGGCAGGTCCGTACGTTCATCCCGAGCCGGCGGGCGATGGCCTCGTCGACGTGCCCCTCGACGAGGAGCTTGGCGATGGAGCGCTGGACGCCGCCGATGCCGTCGCTCTTGATGTCGTACGGGATCTCCTCCCGTATCGGCACGGCCAGCTGCCAGAACTGGTCGAAGACGCCGCCGAGGTAGGCGACGAGGCCGGGGTGGCGCAGCTCCAGGGCGACCTGGCGGTCGCTGCGGGCCGGGATGAAGGCGACCTCGCGGTCCACGATGATCAGCCGGTCGATGATCTCTTCGAGGGTGCGGACCTGGACCTCGGGGCCGACGTGCTCCAGATAGGTCAGCGTGAGCTCGGTGTGGCGCGCGGTGTGCTGGTAGAGCGTCCGCATGCTGATGCCGCGCCCCAGGAGCGGGGAGACGCGGTCGAGGGCCTCGCTGAGGGCCTGGGCGGGCCGTCCGCCGCCCGGCTGGACGGTGAGGAGCTCGTGGCGGCAGTTGGCCACGACGCGGTCGAGGGTCGAGTTGATGCGGTCGATGCCCTCGAGGACGCTGATCGCGTGCGTGGTGGGGGAGTCGTGGGCGCTGATCGCCATGAACGGCTCGAACGCGTCGGAGAGGGCGACGGTGCGCCGCCGGCGGTCGAGGATCTCGCGTTCGATCGGCTGGAGCAGCTGGGCGAGTGCCGCGGAGGGGGGAACCGGACGCAGCCACTGCGCGTCGTCGGGGTCGGGGTGGAGCAGGGACAGATCGAGCAGGCAGGGTGCCTCGACCGCCTCTGACCGGGGTATTCGCCCGGTGCGCAGGGCGGCCGCGTACAGCTCGGAGCCCGCTTCGCACAGTTCGGCGTGCGAATGAGGGTGACCTGTTTCGTCCGCTTGTTTCCGCATATGTACACCCCCAGGCTCCTGCATCTCAGGAACATGATGCCTGGGTTTGGTGGTGCAGGCGCAGAGAGTAAGCCATCGTCTTACTCGCGGGGGTTGGAAGTAGACGTTGCCTTCAAGTGAGGTTGCTCGGTGATGATGAAGAAGCTCATACGCGCGGCGGCCGGAGTCGCCTTCATCGCGGCCGCCACAGTGGGCGCGGGAGTGGCCCTCGACCCGGGCTGGCACTCGGGGACGGCGGACGTGCAGGCCGCTCAGCTCGACCCGGGCTGGAGTCTCGCCGCCCCCACGCTCCTCGGTGACCCGGGCTGGAGCGTGGCCCCCCAGCAGGACCCCGGCTGGAGCTAGTCGGGACATGAATGTTCCCGATGACCCCAGGTTCCGCCGGGAGATGGCTTCGGCCTACCGCTCCGGCTGGCACTTCGTCGATCTCGCCACGGCAATCCCCCATCGTGGCGACTCGCTGAAGGTCACCCTCTTCGGAGAGCCGATCGTCGTCGCCCGCGAACAGGACGAAGACGTCCGTGCGTACCGCTGTCTGCGCCGTCCCCGCGGCGCTCCGCAGCCCATCCGCTGTGCCATCCGGTACGGCATGATCTTCGTCAACCTCGATCAGCGCGACCACCAGCTGATCGAAGCAGAGGCCATCACCGCCACCCCCCGCAGTGCCTGAGCGATTCCCCCGTCGTTGTAGATCGCTCCGGCACTTCCCCCACACAGCGGCGCCATCGCGGACCTGAAACGCGATGGCGCCGCTGTGCGTCTTCCCGCCGTCCGTCAGGCGCGGCCCATCGCCCGGGTGAGGGCGATCTCGATGACGACCCGGTCCGGGTTCGGCGACGGCGTGCGGCCGTAGCGCGCGGCGTAGCGGCCGACGGCGTCCGCGACGACGTCCGCCTCCGTACGGATGCGGGCGACGCCCTCCAGGGTGGCCCAGCGCCCCTTGTCGACCTGGCAGACCGCGACCCGCGCGCCGTCCGCGCCCGCCGCCAGGATGTTGGCGACCTTCCGGCTGTTCTTGTTGGTGATCACGCGCGCGTACCCGCCCTCGGGGTCGTACGTGACGCCGACCGCGACGACGTGCGGCGTGCCGTCCGCGCGCGGGGTGGTCAGGGTGCACATGTGGTACTCGCGCCAGAAGCTCAGGTACGAGTCGGAGGGGTTCCTGGGGTCTGTGGCCATGCCCGGAAACTACCCGGGGCCGAGCTCCCTCCGAAACATTGAGTCGGTTCGGCTCAACTTTGTGTACCCTGGAGAAGTCATAGAAGGAGAGGACCCACGAGAACCCAGGAGGAGCACCGCACGTGGACGCCGAACTGACCAACCGGAGCCGGGACGCGATCAACGCGGCGAGCAGCCGCGCCGTGTCCGACGGACACGCCGACCTCACGCCTGCCCATCTGCTGCTCGCGCTGCTGACCGGTCAGGACAACGAGAACATCACCGACCTGCTCGCCGCCGCCGGCGCCGACCAGGCGGTCGTGCGCGCCGGTACGGAGCGCCTCCTCGCCGCTCTGCCGAGCATCACGGGGTCCACGGTCGCGCCCCCGCAGCCCAACCGCGACTTCCTCGCCGTCCTCGCCGACGCCGACAAGCGCGCCAAGGAGCTCGGCGACGACTACCTCTCGACCGAGCACCTCCTCATCGGCATCGCCGCCAAGGGCGGCCGCGCCGGTGAGATCCTCGACGAGCAGGGCGCGAGCGCGAAGAAGCTTCTCGACGCCTTCGAGACGAGCAGGGGAGGACGCCGGGTGACCACACCCGACCCGGAGGGGCAGTACAAGGCGCTGGAGAAGTTCGGCACGGACTTCACCGCCGCCGCGCGCGAGGGCAAGCTCGACCCGGTCATCGGCCGCGACCACGAGATCCGCCGCGTCGTCCAGGTGCTCTCCCGCCGCACCAAGAACAACCCGGTCCTCATCGGCGAGCCCGGCGTCGGCAAGACCGCCGTCGTCGAGGGCCTCGCCCAGCGGATCGTGAAGGGCGACGTCCCCGAGTCCCTGAAGAACAAGCGGCTCGTCTCGCTCGACCTCGGCGCGATGGTCGCCGGCGCGAAGTACCGCGGCGAGTTCGAGGAGCGCCTGAAGACCGTCCTCTCCGAGATCAAGGCGAGCGACGGCCAGATCATCACCTTCATCGACGAGCTGCACACCGTCGTCGGCGCGGGCGCCGGCGGCGACTCCGCCATGGACGCGGGCAACATGCTCAAGCCGATGCTGGCCCGCGGCGAGCTCCGCATGGTCGGCGCGACCACCCTCGACGAGTACCGCGAGCGGATCGAGAAGGACCCCGCCCTGGAGCGCCGCTTCCAGCAGGTCCTGGTCGCCGAGCCGACCGTCGAGGACACCATCGCCATCCTCCGCGGCCTCAAGGGCCGGTACGAGGCCCACCACAAGGTGCAGATCAACGACTCCGCCCTGGTGGCCGCCGCGACCCTCTCCGACCGGTACATCACCTCCCGCTTCCTCCCCGACAAGGCCATCGACCTCGTCGACGAGGCCGCCTCCCGGCTCCGCATGGAGATCGACTCCTCGCCCGTCGAGATCGACGAGCTCCAGCGCTCCGTGGACCGGCTCCGCATGGAGGAGCTGGCCCTCAAGAACGAGACGGACGCGGCGAGCAGGCAGCGCCTGGAGAAGCTGCGGCGCGACCTCGCCGACCGCGAGGAGGAGCTGCGCGGCCTCACCGCCCGCTGGGAGAAGGAGAAGCAGTCCCTCAACCGGGTCGGCGAGCTCAAGGAGCGCCTCGACGAGACCCGCGGCCGCGCCGAGCGCGCCCAGCGCGACGGCGACTTCGACTCCGCCTCCAAGCTGCTGTACGGGGAGATCCCGGGCCTGGAGCGCGAGCTGGAGGCCGCCACCGAGGCGGAGGCCCAGCAGGAGGCCGCGAAGGACGCGATGGTCAAGGACGAGGTCGGCCCCGACGACATCGCGGACGTCGTCGGCTCCTGGACCGGCATCCCCGCCGGCCGCCTCCTGGAGGGCGAGACGCAGAAGCTGCTCCGCATGGAGGACGAGCTCGGCAGGCGGCTGATCGGCCAGTCCGAGGCCGTGCAGGCCGTCTCCGACGCGGTGCGCCGCACCCGCGCCGGGATCGCCGACCCCGACCGGCCCACCGGCTCCTTCCTCTTCCTCGGTCCGACCGGTGTCGGCAAGACCGAGCTGGCGAAGGCGCTCGCGGACTTCCTCTTCGACGACGAGCGGGCCATGATCCGCATCGACATGTCGGAGTACGGCGAGAAGCACTCCGTCGCCCGGCTCGTCGGCGCGCCCCCCGGCTACGTGGGTTACGAGGAGGGCGGCCAGCTCACGGAGGCGGTCCGCCGCCGCCCGTACAGCGTGGTCCTGCTCGACGAGGTGGAGAAGGCGCACCCGGAGGTCTTCGACGTCCTGCTCCAGGTCCTGGACGACGGTCGCCTGACCGACGGACAGGGCCGGACGGTGGACTTCCGCAACACCATCCTGATCCTGACGTCGAACCTGGGCAGTCAGTACCTGGTGGAGCCGCTGACCTCGGAGGACGTGAAGAAGCAGCAGGTCCTGGAGGTCGTGCGGGCGAGCTTCAAGCCCGAGTTCCTCAACCGGCTCGACGACCTGGTCGTCTTCTCGGCGCTCGACCGGACCGAGCTGGGCCGGATCGCGCAGCTCCAGATCGACCGGCTCGCCAAGCGCCTCGCCGAGCGGCGCCTCACCCTGGACGTCACCCCGGAGGCCCTGGAGTGGCTCGCCGAGGAGGGCAACGACCCCGCGTACGGCGCGCGGCCGCTGCGCCGCCTGATCCAGACGGCGATCGGCGACCGGCTCGCCAAGGAGATCCTGGCGGGCGAGGTCGTCGACGGCGACACGGTCCGCGTGGACCGCTTCGAGGACGGGCTGATCGTGGGAGCGGCTACACGTTGAAGGACGTGAGGTGTACGAGGGCGGTGCCGCCGTCCTCGTACACCACCTTCACGTTCACGTAGAGAGCCTGGTCGTAGTCCGCGTCCAGGCACAGGTCCCGATCGCAGGACATCGGCGGCCTGCCATCCGGATAGGTGGCTTTCAGCCAGCCGGCGACCCCGGCGCGCGGCATCCGGAAGTCCACGGTGACGTACGAGTCCTGCCAGTGCGCCTCGGTGCACCGGGCGTCCTCGGCGCCCGCCGGAAGCCTGCCGCGCGAGAACTCCATCGCCGCGGCGCAGTCCACCGGCTGAGGCTTCCCGGCCTCGCTGAACGAGTAGGCACCCCAGACCAGCAGCGTGACCGGCAGACCGCAGAGCGCCACCAGCCCCACGACGAGCCAGACCCACCACCGGGATTTCATCTTCGTGTCCCCCATGGGCCCGAGATCATGTCAGCTGGGAGCGGATCTTGCCGCTTCCGGACCGGCGGGGCTTGCCACGTACCGCCCGGCATGGGGGAGGATGGCGAGCATCCGTACGAAGGGAAATACACGGTGAGCATCGACCCGTCCTCGATTCCGAATTTCGGGGGCCAGCCCCAGCCTCAGGCCGCAGGACCGGCGGGCCCCGTCGTCCCCGACCAGGACCTCGTCAAGCAGCTCCTCGAGCAGATGGAACTCAAGTACGTCGTCGACGACGAGGGTGACCTCGCGGCGCCGTGGGAGGAGTTCCGCACGTACTTCATGTTCCGCGGCGAGGGCGAGCAGCAGGTCTTCTCCGTGCGGACGTTCTACGACCGCCCGCACTCGGCCGACGACCGCGCGAAGGTCCTCGACGCGATCGACGACTGGAACCGCCGCACCCTGTGGCCCAAGGTCTACACGCACCTGCACGAGGAGGAGGACGGCTCCGCCACCCTCCGCCTCATCGGCGAGGCGCAGATGCTGATCGGCACCGGCGTCGCCCTGGAGCACTTCGTGTCCTCCACGGTCAGCTGGGTCCGCGCCTCCATCGAGTTCGACAAGTGGATCGTCGAGCAGTTCGGCCTGGAGTCCCCCGAGGAGAAGACCTCGGGCGAAGACGACGAGGCCTGAGCCCCTCCGGGATCAGATCGCCATGCGCGCGAGCGTCAGGGCGTAGGCCCCGTAGCAGTACGAGAGCCCGGCCAGGGCCGCGACCACCAGGACCGCGGCCCTCGGCCGGGCTTTCGTCAGCGCCGCCGCGAGCGGCAGCAGCAGCGGGAAGGCCGGCAGCAGGAAACGCGGCTTCGACTCGAAGAAGCCCGAGCCGCCGACGGCGATGAGCACGAGCACCGCCGTGTACACGAGGACCGGCGGCGGCAGCCGCTCCGTCCACACGGCGAGCGCGAAGAGCAGGACGCCCGCGCCGGTGACGAGCAGCGCCATCACGAAGCCGAACTGGGTGGGGCCGCCCAGCATGTCCCGTACGAAGACGAGGGCGCCCTTCCCGAAGTCGAACCGGGACGTCCAGCCGGCCTGCACGGCGAAGTAGCCGCCGAGTGGGTCGCCGCGCCGGACGCCCACCCAGAGCACGTACGAGACCCAGCCCGCCGGGGCGAGCAGGCCCGCCGCCCACACCCGTGGCCCGGACCGGCCGCGGGTCCGCCACAGCTCGCAGACCGCGGCGGCCACGACGGCGGCGGCGACCGCGACCCCGTTCGGCCGGGTCAGCCCGGCGAGGCCCGCGAGGACGGCCGCCGACAGCCAGCGGCGGGTGAGCAGCGCGTACAGCGCGAACGCGGCGAACGCGGTCATCAGCGGTTCGGTGTACGCCATGGTCAGCACGATCGAGTGCGGCAGCAGGCCCCAGAGGAGGACGAGCACGGTGGCGGTCCGGCGGCCCCGCAGCCGCTCCGCGAGCAGGTAGATCCCCCCGGCGGCGGCCCCGGCGGCGAGCCAGGACAGCAGCAGCCCGGCCGTGCCCCCGGTGACGGGCAGCACGGTGGTGACGGCCCGGACGAGCGCCGGGTAGAGCGGGAAGAAGGCCAGGTCGTTCAGGACCATGCCGTGGGCGCCGTGGAGGACGCGCCCGTACCCGTGCGCGGCGATCCCGGCGTACCACCGGGAGTCCCAGGAGCCCGCGAGGAGCGCCCGGGGCGAGCGGCCGGTGTGCAGGGCCCACAGGGTGAGGACGAGCAGACCGGTCAGCCGGGCGGCGGCGAAAAGACCGAGCGCGGGTGCCGCCCGGCGCAGCGGGCCCCGGAACCGCAGACGGTCACGGGGCCCGCTGCGGACCGCGGCCGGGGGTGCCGGGCGGTCGAGGGTCTCGGCGGACAGGGTGCACCTCCGGGCGAGGGAAACCGATCATTACCCGGTAAATCGGTCTACCTGACGATCGGCCCGGCACGGGGAGGGCGCGCGCGCCGGCACCCCCGCCCGGCGCAACGGCCCGTGGTTCAGGCGAGCCGCTTGAGGCGCGAGACCGCCTCCTCCAGGACCTCGGTCTTCTTGCAGAAGGCGAAGCGGACGAAGGGCGCGCCGGCCTCGCGGTGGTCGTAGAAGACGGCGTTGGGGATGGCGACGACGCCGGCGCGCTCCGGCAGGGAGCGGCAGAAGTCGAAGCCGTCGGTGGCGCCGAGGGGGCGGATGTCGGTGGTGACGAAGTAGGTGCCGGACGGGCGGTAGACCTCGAAGCCGGCCTGCGCGAGGCCCTCGCTCAGCAGGTCCCGCTTGGCGCTCAGGTCGGCGCGCAGGCCCTCGAAGTAGGCGGCGGGCAGGCGCAGGGCCTCGGCGATCGCGTACTGGAAGGGCCCCGAGGAGACGTAGGTGAGGAACTGCTTGGCCGAGCGGACGGCGGAGGTCAGCTCGGGGCTCGCGGTGATCCAGCCGACCTTCCAGCCGGTGAACGAGAACGTCTTCCCGCTCGAACCGATGGTGACCGTGCGCTCCCGCATGCCGGGGAGGCTCGCGATCGGCAGGTGCTCGGCCCCGTCGAAGACCAGGTGCTCGTACACCTCGTCCGTGACGACGAGGAGGTCCCGCTCGGCCGCGAGCTCGGCGACGGCGGTCAGTTCGGCCCGGGTGAGGACCGTGCCGGTGGGGTTGTGCGGGGTGTTGAGCAGGATCAACCGGGTCCGGTCGGTGACGGCGGCCCGCAGCTCGTCGAGGTCGAGGACGTAGGCGCCCTCGTGGGGGCGGAGGGTGACGGGGACCCTGGTGCCGCCGGCCATCGCGATGCAGGCCGCGTACGAGTCGTAGTACGGCTCCAGGGCGATCACCTCGTCGCCCGGCTCGACGAGGGCGAGGAGGGCCGCCGCGATCGCCTCGGTGGCGCCGGCCGTGACGAGGACCTCGGTGTCGGGGTCGTACGCGAGGCCGTAGCGCTCCCGCTGGTGGTCGGCGATGGCCGACCGCAGCTCGGGGACGCCGGGGCCGGGCGGGTACTGGTTGCCGCGGCCGTCCCGCAGCGCGCGGACCGCGGCCTCCCGGATCTCCTCCGGGCCGTCGGTGTCGGGGAAGCCTTGGCCGAGGTTGATCGACCCGGTCCTGGCGGCGAGCGCGGACATCTCGGCGAAGATCGTCGTCCCGAACTCGGCGAGGCGGCGATTGAGCAGCGGTCGTGTCATGACGGCCATCCTGGAGCCAAGCTCTGGACTTGCTCAAGTGCGCTTTGACGGGGCGTGAGACCGGGCATCTCCCTCGCACAGAAGAACGGGGGTAGTACCGATGGACTTCATCATCATGATCGTCTTCGCACTCGTCGTGATCGGCCTGTTCTCCGCCACCCGGAAGGCGGCCGGCGGCAGGAAGCGCCGTGGCGGGCGCGGGCGTGGCAGGGGTGGCAGCGGCAGCAGCTGGGCCGACGGGGGCGGCGGTGGCGGCTGCGGCGGCGGCAGCTCCTGCGGGTCGGGCGGTGGCTGCGGGTCCGGCTGCGGTGGTGGTGGCTGCGGTGGCGGCAGCTGATTGAACAAGTGAACTGCAAGGTCCCCGAAGGGGTTGGAAAACACGGCAAGTTGGGTAAAAACGCTGCGAGTCGCCCGGGGTCCATGGTTCTCTCGCTCCTGACAGAGACAGCCCTCGGACCGTGTGTGGACCCGAGCCGGCGATTCCCCACTCCCGTAGAAACCCTTCTCCGGGGCGCCCCCGGCCCACCCGTCAAACCGTGTTTGCGGAGCCGACCCATGCTCACCACCCTGAAAACCACCTACACCGATACGCGCGCGTCCGATCTGGCCTGGGCCCTCGGGCGCGAGCCGCTGCCCGCGCTCGCCGTGCTCGATCTCGAACTCACCGGCGCCAAGCTCCAGTTGAGGCTGCTCGGCGCCTCCCACCAGGTCCTCCTGGAGGAGGACGGGCGCCACTGCTCGGAGACCGTGGCCTGTATGCCGGGCAGCAGCACCCCGCTCCCGCTCGGCGTGTCCAAGCGCGTCGGCGCCTGGGAGTACGAATTCGGGGCGCGCGTCGAGTCGCTCACGCCGGGCGCCTTCGCGGGCCGCGCGCAGGAGCTGCTCGCGCTCGTCGCCGACCACCCCAACGGACTCGCCGGGACCTTCCCCGGCTCCCCGCACGCCTTCACGGCGATGCTGGCCCAGCGTCACGAGGGTCAGGTGCGGTGGCGCACCTGGCACGCCTACCCGCAGGAAGGGCAGTTGGTGGTGACCAGGACCCGGATCGGCGCACGTATGCCCGCAACGCTCTGATGCGCCCTCTCGGAGCCCCATGTGCACTCGTGTGGGTGACAAAGAGTGCGACAGTCGTGACGTAGCGTTACGGGCATGATCGAGCCGACCGTGACCATGCCACCCACGAGGGTGCGCCGGCCGCCCCCGCGGCGGTCCGTGCGGCCGCCGCGCGAGGCGGTGCGGTTCCCGGTCCTCGTGGTCGTGTTCGTCTGCGCCGCCTGCGGCCTGGTCTACGAGCTCGAACTGGTCGCCCTCGCCTCGTACTTGATCGGCGACTCGGTCACCCAGGCCTCCGTCGTGCTCTCCGTGATGGTCTTCGCCATGGGCATCGGCTCGCTCCTCGCCAAGGGGCTGCGCTGCCGCGCCGCCGTCGGCTTCGGCCTGCTCGAATCCGGGCTCGCGCTGATCGGCGGCTGCTCGGCGATGGTGCTGTACGCGGCCTTCGCCTGGCTCGGCGAATCGCGGTACGTGCTCGTGGCGTTCTCGCTCGCCATCGGGGTGCTCATCGGCGCCGAGATCCCGCTCCTGATGGCGCTCATACAGGGCGCGGGGCGAGGACCCGGGGCCGCTTCCCCGGGGGAGGCGTGCAACGGGACGCGCCGCGCCGGACGGCAGGCCCCGCTCGGCGAGCAGGACGACGCCGCGGGGACGGTCGCCGACCTCTTCGCCGCCGACTACGTCGGCGCGCTCGTCGGCGGCCTCGCCTTTCCCTTCCTGCTGCTGCCCTGGCTCGGCCAGCTCACCGGAGCGCTCGTCACCGGCGCCGTCAACGCGGCCGCGGGCGGCGGCCTCGTCCTCTGGGTCTTCCGCCGCGACCTGACCCGCCGCTCCCGCGCCCTGCTCGTCACCGTGAACCTGTGCGTCCTGACCGTCCTCGCCACCGCGACCGTCCTCGTCGACGACTTCGAAGAGGCCGCGCGCCGCGCCGTGTACGGGGAGCGGGTGCGGGTCGCCGTCCGCACCGACCTCCAGGAGGTCGTGGTGACCGGGGGCCGCGCGGAGCTCCCCGACCTGTTCCTCGACGGGCGCCTGCGGGTGGCCGGCCGCGACGAGTACCGCTACCACGAGGCCCTCGTCCACCCCGCGATGGACGGCGCGCACACCCGCGTCCTGATCGTCGGCGGCGGCGACGGGATGGCCGCCCGCGAGGCCCTGCGCTACGCCGGGGTCCGCTCCGTCACCGTCGTCGAGCTCGACGCGGGTGTCGTCCGCCTCGCCCGCACGGACCCGGCGCTCGCCGCGCTCAACGCACACGCCTTCCGCGACCCGCGCGTCCACGTGGTCTACGCGGACGCCTTCAACTGGCTGAGGGGCGCCGCCGACCGTCTGCAGGAACGGTACGACGTGGTGATCTCCGATCTGCCCGACCCCGGGATCACCCCCAGCACCAAGCTCTACTCCGAGGAGTTCTACGGCCTCGTGGCCCGCGTCCTGACCGCCACCGGACGCTTCGCCGTGCACGCAGGATCGGCCACCGACCGGCCCCGCACCTACTGGACCGTCGACGCCACCCTGCGCGCCGCCGGCTTCGCGACCCGCCCGTACAGCGCGTCCGGCCGCACCCCCGGCTTCGCCGCCGGCCCCGACCGCGCCGACCGCGCCAGCGGTACGGGGCGGGGCCCGGCGGACTGGGGCTTCCTCCTGGCCGTACGGGGCGGCCGGCCGCCCGCCCTCGGCCTCGCCCCCGACGCGCCCCGGCTGCGCTCGCTCACCGCCGGGACCCTGGAGGCCGCGGCGCGCCGCGCCGAACGCACCCGCGGCGGCGAACCCCCGCCGTCGACCCTGGTGCACCCCCGGTACGGCGCCTGACCCGTCTGCCGGGCGCAAACAGGCGACGCCGCGCCCCCGCCTGAGTAGGCTCGGCTTCCATGGAGCATGAGGTGTTCGTTCCCGTCCCGGCCGAGTCCCTGCGCGCGACGCTCACGGACCCGGCCCGCGTGGCGCGCTGCGTGCCCGGCCTCCAGCGCGACGCCGACGCCGAGGCGGGGCCCCTCACGGGCCGCCTGAAAGTACGGGTCGGCGGCAACACCATCACCTACCGGGGCGCCCTCAGGGTCGTCGAACGGGACGGCGCCATCACCTACGAGGGGCAGGGCGCCGAGGCCCGGGGCAAGGGCTCCGCCGAACTGTCCCTGACCGTCGTCCTCACCCCGGTGGCCGAGGGGACCAGCCTGAGCTTCACCGGCGCCCTCACGGCCGTCGGCCGGCTCGCCGACGCGACGGACGAGGCGCGCTCCACGGCCGGCGCCAAGCTCCTCGACAAGTTCGTGGAGGCCCTGGCCGCGCTGGCGGAGGAGCCCGACGCGGTGTCGGACGAGGTCCCCGAGGAGGCCACCGACGACGACGGGGTCGACGACGGGGTGGAGGAGCCGTCCGCCCGGAGCGCCGTCTTCGACGCGCCCCTGCCGCCCTCCTCCCTCGACCCGCTCCTCGACGAGGACTTCGCCGACACCCCCATCGAGTTCCCCGCCCCGCAGCCCGCCGCCGAGGCCGCCCACGCCCGCCGGACCATGATCGGGCGGAGCGCCGAGGAGGTCGACCACGCCCCGCCGCGCGGCCGGTACGCCCCCGTCCCCGCACCCGAGACGTCCAGCGCCGGCGCCACCCTGCGCTGGATCGCACCCGCCGCGGCCCTCGCGCTCGCCTCGGCCGTCGTCGTCGGCAGGGCCCTGCGCCGCCGCCGCTGAAACGAACTCATCGGGGCCAGGGCCCGTCCGGCGGACCAGGGGCGGCACCGGCCATGGTCCGCCGGAGAGGAGCCAAGGGGGTGTCACGCCGCGAGCCCGGCCTGATCGGCAAGAGATCGCCTAGGGTCAGGACGTGAGCATGCAGACGCGACTGACGGCGGGCGACGCCGAGTTGACCATCAACCCCGACCACGGCGGCCGGATCGAGAGCCTGCGCATCGGCGGCACCGAGCTGCTGCGCCAGGGCGAGCGCTTCGGAAGCTTCCCGATGGTGCCCTGGTGCGGCCGGACCGAGAACGGCCGCTTCCGCAACGGCGTCACCACGCACCAGCTGCCGGTCAACGCCGCCCCGCACGCCATCCACGGCACCGTCCGCGACCGCGCCTGGAAGACCGCCCTCGTCGAGGGGACCACGGCCGTCCTCACCTGCGAGCTCGGCGACCCCTGGCCGTACCGGGGCAGGGTCACCCAGGTCTTCGAGCTGGCCGAGGACTCCCTCACCCTCCGCTTCGGCGTCGAGGCCTACGAGGACTCCTTCCCGGCGCAGGCCGGCTGGCACCCCTGGTTCCTGCGCAACCTGGGCCGGGGCGGTCAGGACGTACGGATCGACTTCACGCCCGCCTGGCAGGAGGAGCGCGGCGAGAACCACCTCCCCACCGGCCGTCGCACCGACCCCCTCCCGGGTCCCTGGGACGACTGCTTCGGCATGCCCGACGGCGTCGACGTCACCCTCACCTGGCCGGAGGAGCTGGAGGTGAAGGTCGCGAGCCGCGCGGCCTGGGTCGTGATCTACGACGAGCAGGAGGAGGCCGTCTGCGTCGAGCCGCAGTCCGGCCCGCCGAACGGCCTCAACACCCATCCGCGCCTGGTCACCCCGATCGACCCCCTGGAGGTCGAGAGCGTCTGGACCTGGCGGCGGCTTTAAGCTCAGGGCATGACTGACGTACGCGCTGAGCTGCTCCAGCAGATCAAGGACAAGGCCGTGGTGCACGGCAAGGTGACCCTCTCCTCGGGTCTGGAAGCCGACTACTACATCGACCTGCGTCGCATCACGCTGGACGGCGAGGCCGCGCCGATGGTCGGTCAGGTCATGCTCGACCTCACGGCCGACCTGGACTTCGACTGCGTCGGCGGCCTCACGCTCGGCGCCGACCCGGTCGCGACCTCGATGCTGCACGCCTCCGCCGCGCGCGGACAGCGTCTCGACGCCTTCGTGGTGCGCAAGGCGCAGAAGGCGCACGGCATGCAGCGCCGTATCGAGGGCACGGACGTGAAGGGCCGTCGCTGCCTCGTGGTCGAGGACACCTCGACCACCGGCGGCTCGCCGCTGACCGCGGTCGAGGCCGTCCGCGAGGCGGGCGGCGAGGTCGTCGCCGTGGCGACGATCGTGGACCGGGGTGCCGCAGGCGCCATTGCCGAGGCGGGTCTGCCGTACCTCACCGGCTACCAGCTGGCCGACCTCGACCTGGCGTGACCGCCGGAGGCCCGGCGTAACCGCCGCGAAGTCGTGACTTAGGTCGTGGACCCCGCCCAGAGCGGTCCTGACCTGGTGTTTTGCCGAAGGGCGGAGTGTTTCACGTGAAACACTCCGCCCTTCGGCATGTCACGCCCGTGGGAGCCCGCACAAGAGTCTGGAAAGATGGGCCGCGACGATGACGTCGCCCCTAGGTCAGGGACAGCAACGCACACACCCCGCACATCACAAGGAGCGGACGAATGCCCATCGCAACCCCCGAGGTCTACAACGAGATGCTCGACCGGGCGAAGGCAGGCAAGTTCGCCTACCCGGCCATCAACGTGACCTCGTCCCAGACCCTGCACGCTGCGCTGCGCGGCTTCGCGGAGGCCGAGAGCGACGGCATCATCCAGATCTCGACCGGCGGTGCCGAGTTCCTGGGCGGTCAGTACAACAAGGACATGGTCACGGGCGCCGTTGCCCTGGCCGAGTTCGCGCACATCGTCGCCGCGAAGTACGACATCACGGTCGCCCTCCACACCGACCACTGCCCGAAGGACAAGCTGGACGGCTACGTCCGTCCGCTGCTCGACATCTCCGCCGAGCGCGTCGCCCGTGGCGAGAACCCGCTGTTCCAGTCGCACATGTGGGACGGCTCCGCCGAGACCCTCGCCGACAACCTGGCCATCGGCCAGGAGCTGCTCGCGAAGGCCGCCGCCGCCAAGATCATCCTTGAGGTCGAGATCACCCCGACCGGCGGCGAGGAGGACGGCGTCAGCCACGAGATCAACGACGAGCTGTACACCACCGTCGACGACGCCATCCGCACCGCCGAGGCCCTCGGCCTGGGCGAGAAGGGCCGCTACCTGCTCGCCGCGTCCTTCGGCAACGTGCACGGCGTCTACAAGCCGGGCAACGTCGTGCTCCGCCCCGAGCTCCTCAAGGACCTCCAGGCGGGCGTCGCCGCGAAGTACGGCAAGGCCGACCCGTTCGACTTCGTCTTCCACGGCGGCTCGGGCTCGACGGCCGAGGAGATCGCCACCGCGCTGGAGAACGGCGTCGTGAAGATGAACCTCGACACCGACACCCAGTACGCCTTCACCCGCCCGGTCGTGGACCACATGTTCCGCAACTACGACGGTGTCCTGAAGGTCGACGGCGAGGTCGGCAAGAAGTCCACCTACGACCCGCGCACCTGGGGCAAGCTGGCCGAGGCCGGCATGGCCGTCCGCGTGACCGAGGCGTGCGCCGCGCTGCGCTCGACCGGCACGAAGCTGAAGTAAGCGCCGCCGAACCAGGCGACGTAGCCGAGCAGGTGTTGTACGAGCGGCCCGGTACCCCCACCCTGGCGTGGGGGTACCGGGCCCTCGTCATAGCGGGAGGGTGACCGTGACGTACGACTTCGACCGGGAGATAGACCGGCGCGGGACCTGGTCGGTCCAGTGGGACGGCATCGCGGACCGCTTCGGCGTCTCCGACCTGCTCCCCTTCACCATCTCCGACATGGACTTCGCCTCCCCGCCGGAGGTCCTCGCGGCCCTGCGCGAGCGCGTCGACCACGGGGTCTTCGGCTACACGGACTGGCGGCTCGGGGAGTTCCGGGAGGCGATCCGCCACTGGTACGCGAGCCGGTACGGCGCCGAGATCGACCCCGCGACGCTGGTGTACGCGCCTTCCGTGCTCTCTCAGCTCTCGCAGCTCCTCCAGATGTGGACCGGCCCCGGCGACGGCGTGGTCGTCCACACCCCCACGTACGACGGCTTCCGCAAGGCCGTCACCGGGCTCGGGCGCGAGCTGCGCGGCGTACCGCTCGGAGACCTCGAAGCCCTCGAACGGGAGCTGGCCCGGCCGGACAGCCGGATGCTGCTGCTCTGCTCCCCGCACAATCCGACCGGCCGGGTGTGGACGGAGGAGGAGCTCACCGTCTTCGACGAGCTGGCCGAGCGGCACGGCGCGGCCGTCGTCAGCGACGAGATCCACGCTGACCTGACCACCGACGGCCACCGGCACATCCCCTGGACCCGGATCGCCGAGCCGGGGCGGGGCCGCCGCTGGGCCCTGGTCACCTCCGGCGCGAAGGCCTTCAACTTCCCGGCCCTCTCCGGCTCGTACGGCATCGTCGGCGACCCCGACGAGCGCGAGGCCTTCGTACGGCGCATGGAGACGGGCGAGGGCCTCGCCTCGCCCGCGGTGCTCTCGCTGACCGCCCACATCGCCGCGTACCGGCACGGCGCGGACTGGTTGGACGAGCTGCGCGGCTATGTGGCGGGCACGATGGACCTGCTCCGCGAGCGGCTGAAGCAACTGCCGGGCGTGGTCTGGGAACCCCCGCAGGCTGGCTACCTGGCCTGGATCGACCTGCGGCCGCTCGGCATCGAGGAGGCCCGGCTCCAGGAGGAGCTGGTGGCGGTGGAGAAGGTCGCGATCATGCCGGGCGGGGTGTACGGAACGCCCGGCTTCGTCCGGTTGAACGTCGGCTGCCCCCGGAGCAAGGCCGAGCGGGGCGTGGACGCGCTGGTCAGGACGGCGGAGCGGCTGCGCCGCGGCTGAGGGGATACCGGGAGGCGAGCTGTCGGTGGCGTGATCTAGTCTGCGCTGACCGAGCCCCGATTCCGCGGGCCGGAGACCATGTTTTCTGGGGGGTCTCTTCATCGTGCGCAAGCGCGCTCTCTCTGCCGCGACCTCGTTCGCGGTCCTGCTCGGTTCGGCGGCGCTCGTCACCACCTCGGTGACCCCGGCCGCGGCCGACGCGATCGTCCCGCTGAACATCGGAACCATCGGCGCCGACATGGTCGTCGACGGCGCCCACCAGCGGCTCTTCTTCGGCGACACGTACAACAACCGGGTCGTCGTCACCGACTTCAGCGGCCGCCAGATCACCACGATCGGCAACCTGCCGTACGTCCGCGACCTGGAGCTGTCCGCCGACTCGTCCACGCTCTACGCGGCCGTGCAGAACGCGGACAAGATCGTCGCCATCGACGCGGCCCAGCAGACCGTCACCGCCGAGTACCCGACCGGCGAGGGCACCAAGCCCTCGACCCTCGCGGTCGCCGGCGACCGGATCTGGTTCGGCTACGGCGAGAACTGGGACTCGGAACTGGGGTCCCTGGACCTGACCACGGAGACGCCGACCGTCTCCCTGGCCCTGACCACGGGCGCCGACTGGTCGAACCCGCCCACCCTCCGCACCGACCCGGCCGCTCCGGACACGCTCGTCGCCGCCGACGGCACCATCAGCAACGGCCCGATCGTCGTGTACGACACGGCGACGGGCACGCCCGTCGTCCGCACGTCCACGCAGCGCCAGGGGTTCGTGAAGGACCTGGAGATCGCCCCCGACGGCAAGAGCGTCGTCGCGGCGGACCGGGACAAGACGCTCACCCGACTCAGCCTCACGGACCTGTCCGAGCAGGAGAGCTTCCCGGTGTCCTCCAGCGCGGAGCAGGTGGCCGTCGCCCCGGACGGCACCGTGGCCGGCGGCACCTGGGACACCTACGACGTCGGCGACGTCTTCGTCTTCTCGGGCGGCTCCAAGACCCCGCCGAGCGTCCGGGACACCCGGGCCTACGTCGCGTACGGCCGGATGGACTGGGCGCCCGACAGCACCCGGCTCTTCGTCCCGGTGCAGGAGCCGGGCCGGTGGGAGTTCTCGCTGCGGATCTTCTCCTCGCCGAAGCTGCACACCGTCGACGTCACGGTGAAGGCCCCGGCCTCCGCGCCGATCAACAAGCCGCTCACCGTCACCGGTTCCGTCGCCTCCACGCTGAAGCTGCCGGCCGGCACCCCGCTGACCGTGACCCGGTTCGACGCGGAGAACCCGGCGGGCAAGGCGCTCGGGAAGCGGACGCTGGCGGCGAACGGCACGTTCTCCTTCCCGGACACCCCGTCCGCGGCCGGGAAGGTCACCTACAAGGTCGCCGTCGTGGCCGACGCCCAGCACGCGTACTCCACGGGCTCGGCCGCCGTGAGCGTCTCGCCCTTCCCGACGTACCTGAAGCTCGACCAGAACCGCCGCACCGTCGACTACGGCACCAACGTCACGTACACCGCCTCGCTCGGCTGGTCGTACCGGAACCGGGTCGTGGAGATCTGGGCCGACCCGTACGGGCCCGAGCCCAAGCGGCTGCTCAAGCGCGGCACGGTCAACTCCGCGGGCAAGCTGTCGGTGACGACCAGGATGACCCGCGACACCTGGGTGACCGCGGACTTCGCCGGTGACACCCGCTCCGGCCGGGCCCACGTCGGGTCCACCGTGTACACCCGGGCCGGTCTGACGACCGCGCTGACCCGGCACTACAAGTGGTCGAAGATCGGCACCATCTGGTACCAGACGTACCACCAGACCTCCGACCCGCTGATCACCGCGTGGAACAACCCGTACCCGGGCCGCAGGACCAAGTACGAGATCCAGGTCTGGTACGCGGGCGCCTGGCGCACCGGCTCCGAGGACTACGTCACGCTGAGCAGCGGCGGCATGGCCTACATCGCGCTCGACGGCGACGGAGCGGCCGGCATCCGCGCCCGGGTCCGCACGGCGTACGTGGACGGCGTGTCCGGAGACGACGTGAACACCACGGTCTACGGCTCCTGGAAGTACTTCAACTTCACCCGCTGACCCGTCGGCCACCACAGCCCCGTCCGCCGTTTCCTCGGATTCCGGTGGGCGGGGCTCCGGCGTTCGCGGGATCATGCAGGCATGGACATCCGGATGAGCTCCGGGACCGGCCGGTGGATCCTGTTCACGACCGTCCTCGGGTCCGGAATGGCGCTGCTCGACTCGACCGTCGTCAACATCGCCCTGCCGCACATCGGCGAGGACCTGGGCGCCGACCTCGGCGCCCTGCAGTGGACGGTCAACGCCTACATGCTGACGCTGGCCGGGCTGATCCTGCTCGGCGGCTCGCTCGGCGACCGGTACGGGCGGCGCCGGGTCTTCGTGATCGGCGTGGCCTGGTTCGCGGCGGCCTCGCTGCTCTGCGGGCTCGCCCCGAACGCCGGGGTGCTCATCGCGGCCCGCGCCCTCCAGGGCGTCGGCGGGGCGCTGCTCACGCCCGGCTCCCTCGCGCTGATCCAGGCGAGCTTCCACCCGGACGACCGGGCGCGGGCCGTCGGGCTCTGGTCGGGCTTCGGCGGTGTCGGCGCGGCGATCGGGCCGTTCGTGGGCGGTTGGCTGGTGGACGGGCCCGGCTGGCGGTGGGTGTTCCTGCTGAACGTGCCGCTCGCCGCCCTCTGCGTGCCGGTCGCCCTCCGCCATGTGCCGGAGTCGCGGGACGAGGCCGCGCACGGCCGCTTCGACGTGCTCGGCGCGTTCCTGGGCGCGGCGGCGCTCGCGCTCGTCACGTACGCGCTGATCGCCGCCGCCTGGTGGGCCGGGGTCGCCGGGGTGGTCGTCGGGGCCGGGTTCGTGGTGGTGGAGCGGCGGCGCGGGGAGCGGGCGATGGTGCCGCCGTCGATCTTCCGGTCGAAGCTGTTCACCGTGGTCAATCTGGTCACCCTGTGCGTGTACGCGGCGTTCGGCGGCTTCTTCTTCCTGGCGGCCCTCCAGCTCCAGGTGGTCGCCGGCTACTCGGCGCTCGGCGCCGGCATGGCCCTGCTGCCGACGACCGTGCTCATGCTGCTGCTCTCGGCGAAGTCAGGGGAGCTGGGGGAGAAGATCGGGCCGCGGATCCCGCTCACGGTGGGGCCGCTGCTGTGCGCCGCCGGGATGCTGCTGATGCTGCGGGTCGGGGAGGACGCCTCGTACGTACGGGACGTGCTGCCCGCGATGCTCGTCCTCGGGCTCGGCATGACGGCCCTGGTCGCCCCGCTGACCGCGACCGTCCTCGCCTCGGTGGACGTCTCCCGGGCGGGCCTCGCGAGCGGCATCAACAACGCGGCCGCCCGCGCGGCCGGCCTGATCGCGGTGGCCGCGCTGCCGCTGCTCGCGGGGATGGGCCCGGAGGCGTACCGCTCGGCGGACGAGTTCGCGGCGACGTTCCGGCGGGCGATGCCGATGCTCGCGGGGATCCTGGTCGTGGGCGCGGCCATCGCCTGGACGACGATGAGGACCCCGGCCGCGGCGGCGGACTGCCACCCGGAGTGCAAGGTCCACTGCGGGGTACAGGCCCCGCCCCTGGACCCGGGGGAGCGGGACGCGACCCCTCGAGTCGAGGGGCCCTGACCCGGCGGAACCCGGCTCGCCTGCCCCGGCGGAACCCGGCTCGCCCGACCCGCGGAACCCGGTTCCCCCGACCCGCGGTGCCGTTCGTCGTTACTTCGACAGTTCGGCGTACGCCTCCGCGCTGCTGTCCTTCAGGAACTGGCCGCAGCGCTCCGCCTCGTCCCGCTCACCGATCGACTCGGCGGCGCGGGCGAGCGCGGCCAGGCAGCGCAGGAAGCCGCGGTTGGCCGCGTGCTCCCAGGGGATCGGGCCGTGGCCCTTCCAGCCCGCGCGGCGCAGCGCGTCGAGACCCCGGTGGTAGCCGGTGCGGGCGTAGGCGTACGACTCGACCACGCGGCCCGCCTCCCACGCCTCGTCGGCGAGCAGGGCCCAGGCCAGGGAGTAGGTGGGGTGCGCGGCGGCGACCTCGACCGGCGGCTTCGACTCCTCGGCGAGCAGGCGGTTCGCCTCCTCGTTCTCCGGCAGGTAGGTCGGGTTCGGCCCGCTCAGCAGGTTCTGGTGAATGTCCATGCGCGCAGTCTGCCACCCGCCGTCCGCCGCCCGGCGGGGAACGGAGGGCGGGTACGATCCCCGGAATCGCAGAACCCAGGGGGGAGTCTGTCGTGGGGAAACGTGCCGTACCCGCAGGACGGCGGGGGTTACGGAAGAAACACAGGCCGGGGACCCGTCTCGTCCTGCCGGTGCTCGCTCTGGTGACGGTCTCGCTCGGCGCCGGAGCCACCCTCGCGCATCTGGAGGGCCAGGCCGGGGACGGGACGACGGCCGCCCCGAGCACCCGGCCCACGACGGCGGAGCCGACACGGACGCGGACACCGACGCCGTCACCGAAGCCGAAGCCGCCGCCGAAGCCGGCTCCCAAGAAGACGCCGAACCCCAAGACCACGCGGAAGAAGACCACCGTCCCGCAGTCCGGCGCCGGTACCTTCACCACCGCCCGCGCCTCCGGCGAGCCCGTCGGCCACAGCGGCGTCCTGCGCCGCTACCGGGTCCAGGTCGAGGACGGCATCGACCTCTCGGCGGGCGACACGGCCGCCGAGATCCAGCGGATCCTGGCCCACCCGCGCAGCTGGGCCGCGCACGGCCGGGGCCGGTTCCAGCTCGTCTCGGAGAACGCCGACTTCGTCATACGGATCGCCACCCCGGACACCGCCGACGCGCTGTGCGCCCGGCAGGGCCTGCGCACCCACGGCGAGCTGAACTGCGAGACCGCCGACGGGGTCGTGGTGAACCTCAAGCGGTGGATGCTCGGCTCGCCGACCTTCGCGGGGGCGCCGGCCGAGTACCGGCACCTGATCATCAACCACGAGGTCGGGCACGAGATCGGCATCCGTTCGCACATGGGCTGCCCGGGCCCTGGCAGGCTCGCGCCCGCGATGATGCAGCAGATCAAAGGCCTGAACGGCTGCCGATCGAACGCTTTTCCGTATGACGAAGAGGGGAGCTACATCACGGGCCCGATCGTGTCATGATGCGCTTGGGACGCGCGCGGAGAAGCACGCCTCCCGAGGGGACCGGAGCTCCCGTGGCGCGGCAGCGCGCACGCGGTGGAGCGGACCGCTACCCGGTAGCACGTATCGAGGAGACAGAAATGTCAGCCTTTCCCGATGCCTCCGGAGCCGGCTCGGTCGTCGACGACCCGAACCTCGACTTCGCGGGCACGACGCCGTACGAGGACTACGTCCAGGCGGACGTCCTCACCCACCTCCAGCACCTGCGCTCGGACGACCCCGGCGAGATGGTCTTCCTGGTCACCACCCAGGTCATGGAGCTGTGGTTCACGGTGATCGTCCACGAGTGGGAGACCGCGAGCCGGGCCCTGCGCGAGGACCGGGTCCCCGTCGCGATGGACGCGCTCAAGCGCTCCGTGCGCGAGCTGGAGGCGCTCAACCAGTCCTGGCGTCCGCTCGCCCAGCTCACCCCGGGCCAGTTCAACGCCTACCGTGCGGCGCTCGGCGAGGGCTCCGGGTTCCAGTCGGCGATGTACCGGCGGATGGAGTTCCTGCTCGGCGAGAAGTCCGCGTCCATGCTGGTCCCGCACCGGGGCGCGCCCCGCGTCCACGCCGAGCTGGAGAAGGCGCTCCAGGAGCCGAGCCTGTACGACGAGGTCCTCGCGTTCCTCGCCCGCCGCGGCCTGCCCGTACCGCAGGAGGTCCTCGGCCGCGACCTGGCGCAGCGGTACGAGCCCTCGCCCGCCGTCGAGGCGGTCTGGGCCGGCATCTACGCGGACGCCGACCAGAGCGGCGAGCTCGTCCGGCTCGGCGAGGCCCTCAGCGACGTCGCCGAACTGATCTGGCGATGGCGCAACGACCACCTGGTGGCGACCCGGCGCGCGATGGGCGCGAAGACCGGCACCGGCGGCTCCGCCGGGGTGGCCTGGCTGGAGAAGCGGGCCCAGAAGAACGTGTTCCCCGAGCTCTGGACGGCCCGCAGCCATGTCTGAGTCGTACGAGTCTTACGCGTCGTACGCGGAGAAGGCCGCGCGTCTCGACGCCGCCGACGAACTGGCCGGGCACCGCGCGAAGTTCGCCCTCGACGAGGAGACCGTCTACCTCGACGGCAACTCGCTGGGCGCCCTTCCCGCGCACGTCCCGGCCCGCATGGCCGACGTCATCGCCCGCGAGTGGGGCGAGCTCCGCATCCGTTCCTGGGACGAGTCCGGCTGGTGGACCGCGCCGGAGCGGATCGGCGACCGCATCGCCCCGATCGTCGGCGCCGCCCCCGGGCAGATCGTGGTGGGCGACTCGACGAGCGTGAACGTCTTCAAGGCGGTCGTCGCCGCCGCCCGGCTGAACGGTGACGAGCGGGACGAGATCCTCGTCGACGCGACGACCTTTCCCACGGACGGGTACATCGCGCAGTCCGCGGCGCGGATGACGGGCCACACCGTCGTGGCCTGCGATCCGGCCGACATGGCGGCCGCGGTGAGCGACCGGACGGCCCTCGCGCTCGTCAACCACGTCGACTACCGCACGGGCCGGCTCCAGGACCTGCCCGGGCTCACCGCCGCGCTCCACGCGGCGGGCGCGCTCGCCGTCTGGGACCTGTGCCACAGCGCGGGCGCCCTGCCCGTCGGCCTGGACGCGCACGGGGTCGACCTGGCCGTCGGCTGCACCTACAAGTACCTGAACGGCGGCCCCGGTTCGCCCGCGTACCTGTATGTCGCCGAGCGGCACCAGGCCGCCTTCGACTCGCCGCTGCCCGGCTGGAACTCGCACGCCGACCCGTTCGGCATGACCCCCGGCTACGAGGCGGCGTCCGGTGCGCTCCGGGGCCGGGTCGGCACGCCCGACATCCTCTCCATGCTGGCGCTCGAAGCGGCCCTCGACGTCTGGGACGGCGTCGCCGTCGAGTCCGTCCGGGCCAAGTCCCTCGCGCTGACGGACTTCTTCCTGGAGTGCGTCGAGGCGTACGTCCCCGAGGGCCGGGTCACCTCCGTGACCCCCGGGCCGGGCGCCGAGCGCGGCAGCCAGGTGGCGCTGCGCTGCGCGGACGCCCCCGCCGTGATGGCGGAGCTGATCAAGCGCGGGGTCGTCGGGGACCTGCGCCGTCCGGACATCCTGCGGTTCGGCTTCACCCCGCTGTACGTGGGCTTCGCGGACGCGGAGCGGGCGGCGCGGACCCTCGCGGAGGTGCTGCGGTAGGCCTGATCATCATCAGATGATCACCTGATCTGCGGGGGTTCCGGTGCTGGTACCGTCCCCGCAGGTCAGGCCAATTCGGCCGCGTACCCGAGAGGTTGGAACAGCATGCCGGACCCCGCCGCGCGCGATGCCGCCGAAGAGGCGTCGGCCTTCTCGCACCCGGCCGTCGCCCCGGACGCCACCGCCGCGTACGGCGACCACCCGGACCAGGTGGTCGACTTCTACGCCCCGCGTGACGGCCGCACCCGGGCCCCGCTCGTCGTCGCCCTGCACGGCGGCGCCTGGCGGGCACCGTACGACCGGCAGCATCTGACCCCGTTCGTGGACTTCCTGGCCCGCCGGGGCTTCGCCGTGGCCAGCGTCGAGTACCGGCGCGGGCCCGGCATCCCCCATCAGGGCGGTACGGCCCCGGTCGCCGGGCGCTGGCCGGAGACCTTCGACGACGTGGCGGCGGCACTCGACGCCCTTCCGGAGCTGGCCTCCGCGCACCTTCCGCAGGCCGACCCGCGGCGGACCGTCCTCACCGGCCATTCGGCGGGCGGTCACCTCGCGCTGTGGGCCGCCGCCCGGCACGTCCTGCCCGCCGGCTCCCCGTGGCGCCTTCCGGACCCGCCGGAGCTGCGCGGGGTCGTCGCGCTCGCCCCGATCTCCCACTTCGGACGGGCGGTGGAGCTCGGGGTGTGCGGCGGAGCGGTCACGGAGCTCCTGGGCGGCGCGGGGTCGTACGAGGAGCGGTCCGCGTCCACGGACCCGTCCGTCCTCCTCCCGACGGGCATCGCGACCACCGTCGTCCAGGGCCGCGAGGACATCGTGGTGCCGTACGCGGTGGCCGAGGCGTACGCGGAGGCGGCGTCGAAGGCGGGCGAGGAGGTCGGCCTGACGCTCCTGGAGGGCATCGGCCACTTCCCGCTGATCGACCCGGCGGCGGACGCGTGCGCGGTGGTGGCGGAGGAGATCGCCCAGCTCGCCTGGTGACCGGAATTCTGGATTCCCGTACAACCCTTCGAAGGGGTCGCGAGTCTGATCGGGCGCGCACCGCCGTGTCCGATCTTCCTCGTGGGGGTTTCACCTTGCAGCTCCGCTCCACCGGCACCCGCCTCGCCGCAGCCGTCACGGCCGTCCTCGCCGTCACGGCCCTCGGCGCCGGCACGCTGGCCACCGCGCCGACGGCCTTCGCGGCGACCTCGGCGGCCGACCAGGCCGCCGAGACCCTTCCCGTCTTCCCCCAGGGCTCCGACCTCGCGGGCGTGGGCGCCACGGGTTTCCTCACCCGCTCCTTCGCCCAGGACGGGACGAGGAACCTGCTCTGGACGCCGAACGACGGCGGGAAGTCCTACCGGATCCAGGCGCCCGAGGGCGGCGGCTACACCCTGGGCGGCGACGTCGTCGTCCTCGGCGACGCCTCCTGGACCGTCGAGATGCGTTCGCTCACCCTGCGGAACATGGCCACGCCGTTCGCCCCGGGCGTCGACATCGACCTGGCCGCGCTGAACGGCACCTACGTCGCCGTGCTGAGCCCGACGAGCGTCCTCGCGCAGATCACGAACGCGGACGGCACGAAGGAACTCCGCGTCGTCACCAAGGACGGCGCCACGACGACCAGCCGCAAGATCTCCGGGCTGCCCGCGGACGCCGGCGACTTCTTCGGCTCGCCGCAGCACGACGGCTCCGTCCTCGTCGGGTACGAGACGGGCCCGGCGGACAAGCGGACCGGCGGCCGGGCCCTGGTCGACGTGGCGGCCGGGACCGTGACGGCGACGTACGCCTCTCCCATGTCCTGGCGCGAGTACGGCGGCCTGGACTTCTCCGCCTCCCATGTGACCTGGTTCGGCTACGAGGCCGGCACCGGCGACTTCATCACCTCCGTCGACCGCAAGACGGGCGAGCAGAAGAAGACCGTCCTGGGCGCCCACACCGCCGAGTGGTACTTCGAGCTCGTGGGTGAGTGGCTGGTCTACGGCAACCCCTCGACCCCCGCCAAGGCCGTCTCCCTCGCCACCGGCCAGATCACCGACCTCGGCGTCACGGCGACGGGCTCGGCCTCGGCGGACGGCAGCGCGGTGCTCCAGGGCAACCGGGCCGCCGACGGCAGCGGTCTGTTCCGCGTCGCGGCCGCCGCGGGCGGCGCCCCGGCCGTCACCAAGCTCGCCGCGACGGGCACGCCGGAGATCTGGGAGCCGGTGTCGATCCAGCAGGTCCACGTCCCCGACACGGCGGAACTCGACAAGACCGGCGGCAAGGTGACCCTGGGCTGGACGCTGTCGCGCGCCGACGCCTCCCTGGACGTCACCCTCACGCACACCGCCACCGGCAAGGAGTTCAAGAAGCACCTGACGGCCCCCACGAGCGGCACCCTGTTCTCCTTCGACTGGGACGGTGTCATCGCCGGCGTGGACGCGCCGAACGGCACGTACGCCGTCGAGGCCGAGGCGACGCCGCTCGACGGGCTCGGCGAGCCCGATTACCAGGGCTGGCTCATGAACGTCGTCCGGACCGCCAACCCGCACGACTACACGAACAACGGCTCCACCGACGTCCTCGCCCGGGACGCCGCCGGCGTGCTGTGGCGCGACGACCTGCGGGACCGCCCGGTGAACGGCCAGGTCAAGCCCGCTCTGCGGACGAAGATCGGCAGCGGCTGGAACACGTACAAGCAGATCGAGTCCGTCGGAAACGCCGGCGGTGCCGCGCCCGGCGACCTGATCGCGGTCGACACGGCCGGCGTGCAGTGGCTCTACCTCGGCAAGGGCGACGGCACGTTCGCCACCCGGGTGAAGGTCGGCACCGGCTGGCAGATCTACAACAAGATCGCCGGCGGCTCGGACCTCGACGGCGACGGCCGCCCCGACCTGGTCGCCACGGACAGCGCCGGCACCCTGTGGTTCTACAAGGGCACGGGCAACTACGCGAAGCCGTACGCGGCCCGCGTCAGCCGCGGCGGCAGCTGGCAGGGCTACAACCAGCTCACCGCCGTCGGAAACATCGCCGGCACGGCCGCCGGGGACCTGATCGCCCGCGACACCTCCGGCGTCCTCTGGCTCTACCAGGGCAACGGCACCGGCGGCTTCTCGCTCCGCGTGCGGATCGGCGGCGGCTGGGGCGCCTTCTCCCAGCTCGTCGGCGCCGGCGACCTCGACAACGACGGCCGCCCTGACCTGATCGCGTACGGCTCCGGCGGCACGTACGTCTACCGCTCGACGGGCGTCGCCACCGCCCCCTTCAGTCGTCAGACGACGTCGCTGTACGCGGGCGAGGGCACCAAGTTCACCAGCGTCCTCTAGGACTGTGAGGTCTGTGAGGACTGTTTCCTAGTCCTCAAGGGGGACCCGGAAGGATCCGCATCCAGCGGGACGACCGGGTCCCCCGCCGCCCGTACATTTTCGGGTGTGACCCAGACACAGTCCCCCGAGACGAGCCGCAGCCCCGAGTTCCGCCTGGTGCAGGTGGCGCTCGGCGGGCTGCGCCAGGAACTCTTCCACGACGCCTTCGCCTACCGGCCGCTCCCGCGCATGGACGTGAACAGCGGCCCGACACGGTTCCTGCCGGGGCGGATACGGGTGTACGCCGGTCTGCTGCCGCACGCGGTCGTCGCCTTCGCGGCGTTCATCGTCTTCGTCGTCGGAATGGAGCGCTACAGCGGCGCCATCGGCCCCATCGGGCTCGTCACCTCCCTCGCGCCGGCCGTGATCGTGCTGCTGACCCTGGTCCGGCCGGTCCTCGCCTTCTGGGCCTCGCTCGGCACGACGCCGTTCATCGGGTACATCGCCGGCTTCATCACCGGCTGGCCCTGGGCGGCCAACTCGTTCGCCGCACATCTCACAGTCCTCGCCGTGGTCGCCGCCCGCAGCCGGCCCCGTACCGCCGTGTGGATGTGGATCGGGACGGCGGGTTACGCGGTCTTCGCCGAGACGTTCCTCGGGATGGGCAGCGGCAGCGACGCCCTCCCGATGCTGTTCGTCGCCGCGCTCGTCCTCCTCACCGTCACCGTCTTCCAGGTCCGCCGCCAGGCGACCCGCGAGGTCACCGCCCAGCAGACCGTCACCGCGCAGGAGCGCTCGAAGCGGACCCTCCTGGAAGAGCGGACGACCATCGCGCGGGAACTGCACGACGTCGTCGCCCACCACATGTCGGTGGTCGCGATCCAGGCGGAGGCCGCGCCCTACCGGGTGGAGAACCCGCCGCCGGAGCTGGAGCAGGCCTTCCTCACGATCCGCGAGAACGCCGTCGCCGCGCTGACCGAGCTGCGCCGCATCCTCGGGGTCGTCCGCGCCGAGGACTACGAGGCGCCCGACGCCCCACAGCCGACCCTCGCCGATCTGGACGCGCTCGTCGGCAACGTCCGCGAGGCCGGGCTCGACGTGGAGAAGACGGTGACCGGCGCGGTGCGCGAGCTGCCCCAGGGCGTGGAGCTCTCCGCGTACCGGATCGTCCAGGAGGCCCTGTCGAACGTGCTCCGGCACGCGCCGGGCGCGGCGGCGAAGGTCGAGGTCAGCTACGTCCTCGGGGGTCTCGGCCTGCGGGTCGCCAACGGCCCGGCGCGCGGTCTCGTGAAGCCCTCCCCGGGCGCCGGGCACGGCATCACCGGTATGCGGGAGCGTGTGACGATGCTGGGCGGGGAGATGACCGCCGAGGCCACCGACGACGGTGGATACGAGGTGACGGCCTTCGTCCCCGTGAGCCGTGAGGACATCCGTGAGGAGGCCGGACAGTGATCCGCGTACTGATCGTCGACGACCAGATGATGGTCCGCGAGGGCTTCTCCGTGCTGCTCGGCGCGATGCCGGACATCGAGGTCGTCGGCGAGGCCGTCAACGGCCGGGAGGCGATCGCCCAGGTCGCCGCCCTCCGCCCCGACGTGGTCCTCATGGACATCCGGATGCCCGAGCTGAACGGCATCGAGGCCACCCGGGAGATCGTCGCCGCCGACGCGGACGCGAAGGTGCTGGTCCTGACCACCTTCGACCTCGACGAGTACGTGTACCAGGCGCTGCGCGCCGGGGCCTCGGGCTTCCTCCTCAAGGACGCCTCGGCCCGGCAGCTCGCGGACGGCGTCCGGGTGGTCGCGGCCGGCGAGGCGCTGCTCGCGCCGACCGTCACCAAGCGGCTGATCACCGAGTTCGCGAAGGCGCCGAGCGCCACGCGCCCGCCCGCGATGGCGCAGATCGGGGAGCTGACCGAGCGGGAGACGGAGGTCCTCGTCCTCATCGCGCAGGGCCTGTCGAACGCCGAGATCGCCGACCACCTCGTCGTCGCCGAGTCGACGATCAAGACCCACGTCAGCCGGATCCTGGTGAAACTGGGCCTGCGCGACCGCACCCAGGCGGCGGTCTTCGCCTACGAGGCGGGCCTGGTGCGGGTCGGCGGCTGAGGCGGCCGGGGCGGCCGGGGTGGCCGGGGTGGCCGGGGCGGCCAAGGTCGCTGGGGCGGCTGGGGCGGCTGGGGCGGCTGGGGTGCCGGTTCGGGGGCGTTGTCCGGGGGCCGGGGGTAGCGTCCGTCCATGGACGCTGTTGACGCTGTGTACGACCCCTGGTCGCCGGAGTTCGTCGCCGATCCCTATCCCGCCTACGCCCAGCTGCGCGCCGCCGGCCGCGCGCACTGGCACGGCCCCACCCGCCAGTGGCTGATCCCGCACTACGAGGACGTGTCGGCGCTGCTCCGTGACCGGCGCCTCGGCCGCACGTACACCCACCGCTTCACGCACGAGGAGTTCGGGCGGACGGCTCCGGACGCCGCGTACGAGCCGTTCCACACGCTCAACGACCACGGGCTGCTCGACCTGGAGGCGGCCGACCACACCCGGATCCGGCGGCTCGTCTCGAAGGCGTTCACGTCGAGGACGGTGGAGGACCTGGCGCCGACCGTACGGCGCCTGGCCGCCGACTTCGTCGGGGGACTGGTCGCGGACGGCGGCGGCGACCTCCTGGCACGGGTCGCCGGGCCCCTGCCCGTCGCGGTGATCGCCGAGATGCTCGGCATCCCCGCGGAGGACGAGGAGCGGGGGCGGCTGCGGCCCTGGTCGGCGGCGATCTGCGGGATGTTCGAGCTGAATCCCTCGGAGGAGACGGCGCGGCGGGCGGTCGCGGCCTCGGTCGAGTTCTCGGACTATCTGCGGGAGCTGATCGCGCGGCGGCGGAAGAGTCCGGGTGAAGACCTGATCTCCTCCCTGGTCGCGGTGGAGGAGCTGACGGAACAGGAGATGATCTCCACCTGCGTCCTGCTCCTGAACGCGGGCCACGAGGCCACCGTGAACACCACGGTCAACGGCTGGTGGACGCTGCTGCGGGAGGGCGTCCGTCCGGATCCCGAAAAGTTGTCCACAGCTGTGGAAGAACTTCTGCGCTACGACACCCCGCTCCAGATGTTCGAGCGCTGGGTCCTCGACGACATCGAGCTCGGCGGCGTCACCCTCCCGCGCGGCTCCGAGGTCGCCCTCCTCTTCGGCTCCGCCAACCGCGACCCCGCCCGCTTCGGCCCCACCGCCGACGTCCTCGACCTCGAACGGGCCGACAACCCGCACATCACCTTCGGCGCCGGCATCCACTACTGCCTCGGCGCCCCGCTCGCCCGCCTCGAACTGCACGCCGTCTTCCGCGAGCTGCTGCGGCAGGCGCCGGGTCTGAGGCTCGCGGCGGAACCGGTGTGGAAGCCCGGGTACGTCATCCGGGGCTTCGAGGAGCTGCTCGTCGAGGTGTGAGGTCATGACGCCTCCGCCAGGACCTGGCGGAGGCGGGCCGCGTACGCCTCCGGGTGGCTGGTGTTGCCGTTGTGCCCGCCGGGGAACTCCACCAGCTCCTCGCCGACGAGCTCGGCCAGGGAGACCGCGCACAGGTAGTCGAAGACGGTGCGCGGGGTGGTCCGGCCGGTGGCGGGGACGATGCGCGTGCCGGCGCGCGCCGCCGAGGCGGGGTCCGGTGCGGTGGCGTCCAGTGCGGCGGGGTCCAGCGTGTCGTGGACGATCGCGGTGAAGTCGTGGCGGATGAAGTGGTCGAAGTTGGCGACGCGCAGGGCGTTCATCGGCTGGGGGGTCAGGCCCGGCTCGGCGTCGGTGCCGGCCGGGTCTATGCCCAGGGTCCGGGCGATCTCCGGCAACGTGACGGAGAGGCCTTCCCGGCCGTACAGCTCCTGGAGGGCGGTGAGCTCCCGCTCGTGGTGGGCGCGCTCCCGCGCGGGCAGCAGGCGCGGGGCGACGGGCTCGTGGGCGACGAGCGTGCGGATCAGTCCCGGGTGGCGCACGACGGTGTGCAGCCCGACGGCGGCTCCCATGCTGCAGCCGAGCATCAGGGCGGGCGTGTCGGTGAGGGCGGTGAGCAGGCGGTGGACGTCGTCGGCGTGCTCGACCAGCGTCGCCCCCCGCTCCGGGGCGTCGAGCCGGCTGCGCGAGAGGCCGCGACGGTCGTAGGTGATCACGCGGTAGGAGTCGGTGAGCCGGCGGACGAGGTCGGTGCTCCGGTCGGCGTCGCCCTCGCCGCTCTGCGAGATCAGCAGCGTCGGGCCGGTGCCCTGGACCTGGTAGTGCAGGACCGCCCCGGGAACGTCGAGCGTGCCGGCGGTCGCGGTCGCGGTCGCGGTTGCGTTCGTGGTCGTCGTGGTCATGGTGCTCCCCCTTCGTGTGCGGCGGGCGTCGCGCCCTCCGTCTTCCTTCCCTAGACGTTATTCCATCCAACTCGATACATCAACATCGATACATCAAGATGGATGAATCGAATCGGATGTAGTTTGAGGGGGTGAATGGAGCCGAACTGTTCCTGCTGGGCCGTGTCCTGATGAAGCTCGGTGAGGAGTCGCTGCCCGAGCCCCCCGGCGGCGAGGGCCGGTACGCCGGCAGCGCGCGCCTCGTGCTGATCGTCGCCGGCGACATCGCCGCCCACCCCGACAGCGCCGTCGGCGAGATCGCCGCGCGGACCGGGCTGCCGCAGAGTCAGGTGTCCACGGCCGTGGCCCGGTTGAAGGAGGCCGGTTCGGTGGTGGCCGTGCCGGACCCCGCCGACCGGCGCCGGGTGCTCGTGCGCCCGGCCGCGGAGGCGTCCGCGCGCGTGGCGGAGGTGCGGGCCACCCGGATCGAAGGCGCGCTCGCCGCGGCCCTGGGATCCGACGACCCGCAGCGCCTCCGTGAGGTCACGGAGGCGCTGGAGGTGCTGGCCCGCACGCTCATGCCCGCGTCGCGCGCCTGAGCCGTACCTCGCGGGCCTGAGCCGTACCCCGCGCGCCTGAGCCGTCCGGCGCGGGGCCGTACAAGGGCTCTCAGCTCAGCACGTCCCGCCGCCGCAGCCCCGCAAGCCCCGCCGCCGTCAGGGCCGCCGCCAGGGCCGTCAGGGCGAGGACCGGGGTCCAGGCGATGTCCGGGCCCGGCAGCTTCGGCAGGTGGCCGAAGGGGGAGACGTCCAGGACGGCCTGCGGCAGGCCGAGCGCCGGGCCGATCCAGCCGAGGGCCAGGCAGAGGCCGGCCACGCCCCACGCGGCGGTCGCGGCCTTCGGGACGGCGCCCCAGAGCAGGACCGTGAGCCCGGCGAGCGTCCACACGGCAGGGAGCTGGACGAGCGCGGCGCCCAGGACCGGGCCGAGCCCGTGCCCGTACGAGAGGGCGAGGCCGAGACCGGCGAGGACCAGGATCAGGGCCGCGCCGGCGAAGGCGATGACCAGGTGACCGGCGGCCCAGCGGAGCCTTCCGAGGGCGCCCGCGAGGAGCGGTTCGGCCCGGCCGGAGGTCTCCTCGCCGTGCGGCCGCAGCACGGACCCGACCGCGTACAGCGCGGCCAGCATCCCGAACAGGGAGACCATGGTGGCGAGGAAGGCGTCGGTCAGCGCGCTCTGGCCGCCCATCCGCTCGAAGATCTCCCGGGCCCGTTCGTTGTCGCCGACGATGTCCGCCGCGCCCTCGACCATCCCGCCGAAGACGAGCCCGCCGAGCAGGAAGCCGAGCGACCAGCCGAGGAGCGTGCCGCGCTGGAGCCGCCAGGCGAGCGCCCCGGCCGTCGCGAGCCGCCCCCGGGCCGGGCCGGGCCGGGTCGCGAGGAAGCTCGCGCCGACGTCCCGGCGGGCGGTGAGTCCGTACGCGAGCAATGCCTGCACGACGACCGCTCCGACGATCAGGAGCAGCACCCACCAGCGCTCGCCGGCGAAGGCGCGGACGTGTTCGGCCCAGCCGATCGGGGAGACCCAGGTCAGGACCGAGTCCCCTCCCGCCGTACCCGCGTCACCCGCCGCGCGCAGGGCGAAGGCCAGGCCCAGGACGGCCGCCGTCAGGCCCTTCGCGAGCCGGGCGCTCTCCGTGACCTGGGCGGCCAGCGCGGCCGTGGTCGCGAAGACCATGCCGGTGCCGCCGATCGCCAGACCGAGCGCGAGCGCCCCGGCCGCGCCCTGTCCGGCGAGGCCGGCGGTGACGACGAGGGCGATGGCGGCATTCATCACGAGCGCGGCGAGGAGTGCCGCCGTGAGCGGGGCCCGGCGGCCCACCGCCCCGGCGGACAGCATCTCCTGGCGGCCCGTCTCCTCCTCCTCGCGGGTGTGCCGGACGACCACGATCAGGCTCGCGACGGCGGCGAGGACCGCGCCGAAGGTGCCGAAGCGCCAGGCGACGAGCCCGCCGAGGGAGTCGCCGAAGACGGGTCCGTACATCGCGCGCATCGAGCTGTTGGCGGCCATGGAGGCGGCGACCTCGGCCCGCTCGGCGGCCGTGCCGTACAGCCCCTCCAGGGAGCCGGCGCCGCTCGCGACCATGCCTCCGGTGACGAGCGCCCACACGGGGAGCATCAGCCGGTCGCGGCGCAGCGCGAGCCGGGTGAGGACGCCGGTGCCGGTCATCGTCATCGGGAGGCCGCCTCGTCCGTGTAGTGCCGGAGGAAGAGCTCCTCCAGGGTGGGCGGGGTGGAGGTCAGGGAGCGGACGCCGGACGTGGTCAGGGAGCGGAGGACGGCGTCGAGCTTGTCGGTGTCCACCTGGAACGTCACGCGGCTTCCCTGCGCGTCGAAGCCGTGGACGCCGGGCAGGTGGGCGAGGCCGTTGGGCGGTCCGGCGAGTTCGGCGGTGACGCTGGTACGGGTCAGGTGGCGCAGCTCCGCGAGCGAACCCGACTCCACCGTCCGGCCCTTGCGGACGATGCTGACCCGGTCGCAGAGCGCCTCGACCTCGCTGAGGATGTGGGAGGACAACAGCACCGTCCGGCCCTGCCGGCGGGCCTCCTCCACACAGCTCTGGAAGACCTCCTCCATCAGCGGGTCGAGGCCGCTGGTCGGCTCGTCGAGGACGAGCAGGTCGACGTCGGCGGCGAAGGCGGCGACCAGGGCGACCTTCTGCCGGTTGCCCTTGGAGTAGGTGCGGCCCTTCTTGGTCGGGTCGAGCTCGAAGCGCTCGATCAGCTCGGCGCGCCGGGCCCTGTCGAGTCCCCCGTTCCCGCGGAGCCGTCCGTACAGGTCGATGACCTCGCCGCCGGACAGGTTGCGCCAGAGCGTCACGTCGCCGGGGACGTACGCGATCCGGCGGTGCAGCTCGACGGCGTCCCGCCAGGGGTCGCCGCCGAGCAGCTGGGCGGCGCCGGAGTCGGGCCGCAGCAGGCCCAGGAGGACCCGGATGGTGGTCGACTTGCCGGCGCCGTTGGGGCCGAGGAAACCGTGGACCTCGCCGGTCTCGACGGTGAGGTCGAGGCCGTCGAGGGCGTGGGTGCGCCCGAAGGACTTGTGGAGTCCGACGACGCTGATTGCCTTCGTCATGCTTCAGAACGTACGCTCATTTCACAAACTTGTGAAGTTAAGGAAGCGCATGAATCCGCGCTTAGAGTGGGGAACATGACGACGCCCAAGGAAACGACCGGGGAAGAGGCGGTCTCCCGCTTCGTCGAGCGCTTCGCCGCCGAGATGACCGCCGCCGGCATGCAGCGCATGGCGAGCCGCGTCTTCGCCGCGCTCCTCGCCTCCGAGACGGCCTCCATGACCTCGGCCGAGCTGGCCGAGCAGCTGCGGATCAGCCCGGCCGCCGTCTCCGGCGCGATCCGCTACCTCGCCCAGGTCAGCATGGTCAGCCGCGAGCGCGACCCCGGCACCCGCCGCGAGCGGTACGTCCTCCACAACGAGCTCTGGTACGAGACCTTCACCCGCCGCGACCAGACCCTCACCCGCTGGGAGAAGGTCCTCGACGAGGGCGCCGCGACCCTCGGGACGGACAGCGCGGCGGGCCGCCGCGTCGCGGAGACGGCCGAGTTCTTCGCCTTCCTGCACGGCGAGATGGCCGGGATCATGGACCGCTGGCGCGCCCACAAGGAGGCGAGTGCCCCCTAGGTCTCCAGCGGCGGGGCGAGCCGGTCCAGGAACGCGGCGAACTCCGGCCGCCCGTCGTCCCGCACGTACGGTCCCGCCGGCCACAGGGGCCGTCCCCCGATCCACGGCACCACGAACGGCGTACGGCCGTCGGAGGTGAAGTCCTGCCAGCCGTGGAGGCGGATGGAGCCCACCGGCAGGGCCGGAAGCCCGCGGCGCGGCTCCTTCCGCGGGCCGGGCGGGATCAGCGGGAGCACCCCGTCGGGCCGGGCGTGCAGGCCGCCGTACCCCGGGAACGTCACCAGGACGGGCGCGCCGCCGTGGGGGTCGTACAGCAGGACGTACCGGCAGAGGCGGGGCGGGTAGGCGGTCGCGGCCCGGGCCATCACCCGTACGGCGGGCAGGCCGGTGGTCAGCAGCCGGTAGCAGGAGTGCACGAGCGCGCCGAGGGCCAGCACGCCGACGGCGCCCAGCTTCAGGGCGTCCTCCTTCGGCGGGCCGGTCAGCGCGAGGGCGCCGATGACGGCGCAGAAGACGAGCGCGACCAGCACCCGCGTCACCCCGGCGACGTCCCGCAGGCTCCGCACCCGCCACCACGGCACCACGCTCACGTCCGCCTCGGGGCGGGGCGCCTTGGCCTGGGGTACGGCCTGCCGCCGAGCGTGCGAGGCGAGCACGGCGTAGGTCGGCAGGTCGAGCCGTACGGGACGGGGGCCCAGGGGGACACCGTCCGCGGTGACGGGCGCCGGGCCTTGGAGGGGCGCCGGGCCGTGGGTGGGTGCTGGGCCTTGGAGGGGCGCCGGGTCGTGGACGGGCGTCGGGCCGTGGGTGGGCGTCGGTTCGTGGACGGTTCCCGGGTCGTGGGTGGGTGCTGGGCCTTGGAGGGGCGTCGGTTCGTGGACGGGTGCCGGGGCGTGGGTGGGTGCCGGACCGTGGACGGGCGTCGGGCCGTGGGTGGGCGCCGGACCCTGGACGGGCCCCGGGTCTTGGACGGGCCCCGGGTCGTGGACGGGCCCCGGGGCCTGGACGGGTGCCGGTTCGTGGACGAGCCCCGGGTCCTGGTCCGGAGCCAGGCCTTGCGCGGGTACCGGGGTCCGGGCCGGCTCCGCCGCCGGCTCCTGCGGCTGCCTCGGCGCCGCCCGCCGCATCAGCCCCGCCGCCTCCGCCTGCGCGACGATCCGCCGCCGTACGCGCTCGCCGCGCAGCGGCTTCGCCCAGATCAGCGCCCCGCCGCCGGGCGGCGTGACGACCCCGCCCACGCGCGGGTCGCCGCACCACCACAGCACGCCGTCAGGCCCGGGCCGCACCAGCTCGTACCGCTGCCGCGTCGCGATCACCGTCAGCGGCCACGCCTCGGTGCCGTCCGGGGTGCGCAGGACGAGGGTCGTCGCGTGCCCGCTGCGGACGGCCGCCACGGCGGGGTGCGCCGACCAGACGCCCGCCCCGAGGGTCCGCCGCATCCGCCAGGCGTTGAAGCGTGAGCCGATGCCGAAGCCCAACGCGAGGATCCCGGGCACGAGGAGCCAGGAGGCCGCGTCGGAGGCCCATGTGTCCGCGACCAGCACCCCGGCGCCGGCGGCGAGTACGAGCGTCACGACTCCCGCGACGATCAGCCCGCCGGCTCTTCGCCGGTACCGCTCCAGCTCCGCCGCCGTCGCGTCGACGTCCAGCGCAGACGCCTTCGCAGACGTCACCGCCGACGCCGCCGCCGACGTCATCCCACCCGTCATCGCACGTCCCCCACCCGAACCCCGCCCACCTGGTCAATGTCCCTTGACCCTAGGCGGCATCCAGGGGCAGCGTCAGCCCCCAGGCCCCCGCCCGTACCGTCCACGTCCGCCGTCGCACCGGCCCCGCGAGGCGCCCGTCGGCGCGGTAGCGGAAGTCGGGGCCCGAGACGGTGAGGCTGCGGGCGCTCGTGTGCCGTACCGGGGCCGCGAGCGGGCGGACGGTCACCTCGGCCGCACCGCCCGCCGAGCGGACCGACAGGCCCTCCAGGAGCGTGTCGACGTCGGCGAGGAGCACCCCGTCGGCCTCGACGCGCAGCCGGGTCGCGGCCGCGGGCGCAGGGCGGACCAGCGTACGGACGAGGGAGCGGCAGGTCCCCCAGACGGACGGCGCGGCGGAGACCGCGACGGGCGCGCCCGGCACCAGGAGGTCGCCGAGGACGACGCCGTCGCTGTCGTCGACGAGCAGGTCGAGGCGGCGCACGGCACCGTGCAGGACCGCGCGCGCCGCCGCCGGCGTGGAGCCCGGCACGCCGAGCGCGTGGGCCACTTCCAGGGCGTCCGGGGGGCCGATGGGGACGAGCGAGAGGGCCCCCTCGGCGAGCTCCCGCTCGCGGTGCAGCAGGGCCACCGTGCGCAGCAGCGCGCGGTCGTCGCCGAGGACGACGGGGCGCCGGGAGCCGCGCCGGGCCAGGGCCCGGGAGAATTCCTCGGGACCGTCCGGCAGGCAGATCTTCGCTTCCGCGCCCGCGGACAGGACATCCTTCGCGATCCGTACGGACTCGCCGTCACTTCGGCGGGCGACCGGGTCGACGATGACCAGCAGCTGGTCGTGATCCGACACCTCGGTCCTTCCTCGGGTAGCATCTTTGTGCAAGAGCCCCTTGCGCTATTGCGCCAGGGGCTTCGTCTATTCCGGGGCACACCGGTGAGGCGGCGTACGCCCCCTGACCTTGGACATGCCCCGCCCGGAAGGGGTGTACGCCTGTGCCCGCACTTGTGCTGCTCGGTGCTCAGTGGGGTGACGAGGGCAAGGGAAAGGCCACCGACCTCCTCGGTGGATCCGTGGACTACGTGGTGCGTTACCAGGGCGGCAACAATGCCGGCCACACGGTCGTCGTCGGCGACCAGAAGTACGCGCTGCATCTCCTCCCTTCCGGAATCCTCTCCCCGGGGTGCACCCCGGTGATCGGAAACGGCGTCGTCGTCGACCCGGCGGTCCTGCTCTCCGAGCTGAGCGGACTGAACGAGCGCGGCGTCGACACGTCGAAGCTCCTGATCAGCGGCAACGCCCACCTGATCACCCCGTACAACGTCACCCTCGACAAGGTGACGGAACGGTTCCTCGGCAAGCGCAAGATCGGCACCACGGGCCGCGGCATCGGCCCGACCTACGCCGACAAGATCAACCGCGTCGGCATCCGGGTCCAGGACCTGTACGACGAGTCGATCCTCACCCAGAAGGTCGAGGCGGCGCTCGAGGGCAAGAACCAGCTGCTCGCGAAGCTGTACAACCGCCGCGCCATCGACGTGGCGCAGATCGTCGAGGAGATGCTCCAGTACGCGGAGCAGATCAAGCCGTTCGTCGCGGACACCACCCTGATCCTGAACAAGGCGCTCGACGAGGACAAGGTCGTCCTGTTCGAGGGCGGCCAGGGCACCCTGCTCGACGTCGACCACGGCACGTACCCCTTCGTCACCTCCTCGAACCCGACCGCGGGCGGCGCCTGCACGGGCGCGGGCGTGGGTCCGACGAAGATCAGCCGCGTCATCGGCATCCTCAAGGCGTACACGACCCGCGTCGGCGCCGGCCCGTTCCCGACGGAGCTGTTCGACGAGGACGGCGAGGCGCTGCGCCGCATCGGTGGCGAGCGCGGTGTCACCACCGGCCGTGACCGCCGCTGCGGCTGGTTCGACGCGGTCATCGCCCGCTACGCGACCCGCGTGAACGGCCTGACGGACTTCTTCCTCACCAAGCTCGACGTGCTGACGGGCTGGGAGCAGATCCCGGTCTGCGTCGCGTACGAGATCGACGGCAAGCGCGTCGAGGAGCTGCCCTACTCGCAGACCGACTTCCACCACGCGAAGCCGATCTACGAGATGCTCCCCGGCTGGTCCGAGGACATCACCAAGGCCAAGACCTTCGCGGACCTCCCGAAGAACGCCCAGGCCTACGTGAAGGCCCTGGAGGAGATGTCGGGCGCCCCGATCTCCGCGATCGGCGTCGGCCCCGGCCGCACGGAGACGATCGAGATCAACTCCTTCCTGTAGGCCTGTAGGCCTGTAGGACGGCGTACGAAAGGGCCCGCACCCCGGTTCACCGGGGCGCGGGCCCTTTCGCGTGTCCGTCAGCCGTCCAGCTTCGTGTCCCGCCCCACCTTGTCCCAGGTGGTCAGGTCCGTGCGGACCTGGTCCAGGTGGGCGTGGATCGCGTCGAGGGAGTCGTCGCCGAGGGCGAGGCGGAGGGGGGTCTCGTCGGCGGCGAGGGCCGTGAGGACGGCGGCCGCGGCCTTCGCCGGGTCGCCGGCCTGGGTGCCGGCGCCGGTCTCGACGTAGGCGCGGGTGGCGCCGACCGTGCCGGTGTAGTCGGCGACGGTGTCGGCGCTGAAGCTCTTGCCGCCGCCGAAGAGGCTCGTGCGGAAGGCGCCGGGCTCGACGATCAGGACCTTGATGCCGAGCGGGCCGACCTCGGCGGCGAGCGCCTCGGACATGCCCTCCAGGGCGAACTTCGTCGCGCTGTAGGCGCCGAAGCCGGCCATCGACATCTGGCCGCCGACACTGCTGAGCTGCACGATCGCACCGGAGCGGCGGGCCCGCATGTGGGGCAGGACGGCGCGGGTGAGGGCGGCGGGGCCGAAGACGTGGACGTCGAAGAGGGAGCGCAGGTCCTCGTCGGAGGTCTCCTCGACCGAGCCGACGTGCGTGCGGCCCGCGTTGTTGACGAGGACGTCGACGCGGCCGTGGCGCTCGACGAGCGCGGTGACGACCCGGTCGACGGCGGCCGTGTCGGTGACGTCAAGGGCGACCGGGTCGACCTGGTCGGGGTGGGCGGCGACCAGGTCGTCCAGGGTCTCGGTGCGTCGGGCCGCGGCGACGACGACGTCGCCCGCGGCGATCGCGGCCTCGGCGAAGGCGCGCCCGAAGCCGCTGTTCGCGCCGGTGATCAGCCAGACCTTGCTCATGTTCGTGTTCCCCCTGCTGTCGCAGTCTCTCGCTGTCCTGTCCCAACAAGCTTGGGACGGCGTGGCGTTGTCCGTCCAAGATCCAGCGTGATAGCCCATGGTTATGGACGTGCACGGGCGGGATCTTCGGTACTTCCTCGCGGTCGCCGAGGAGCTCCACTTCACGCGGGCCGCCGAGCGGCTCTACGTCTCGCAGCCCGCGCTCAGCAAGCAGGTCCGCGCCCTGGAGCGGCAGCTCGGCGCGCCCCTCTTCGACCGGGACCGGCAGGGCGTCGCCCTCACCCCCGTCGGTACGGCCCTGCTGCCGCACGCGCGGGCCGTGCTCGCCGCCTGGGAGGACGGCGAGGCGGCGGTGCGCCGGGCAAGGGCGACCGCCGACGGCACCCTGGTCGTCGGGATGAGCACCAGCCCCGGCCGCGGCGGGCTGCTGCCCGCGATCCGGTCCCGGTTCACCGAGGCGCACCCGGAGGCCCGGCTCCGGCTGCGCCAGGTGGGCTGGGAGGACCCGACGGCCGGGCTCGTGGACGGCACCAGCGATGTGGCCTTCGTGTGGCTGCCGCTCACCGGGGCGGACCGTTTCCGCTGGGTCGTCGTCGCCGTCGAGCCCCGGCTCGTCGCCCTCCCCGAGGCCCATCCGCTGGCCGCCCGGAACAGCCTCGACTTCTCCGAACTCCTCGACGAGCCCTTCCTCGCCCTCCCCGCCACCGGTCCCGAACTCCGCGACCACTGGCTGGCCGTGGCCGCCCGGGGCGGCCGCCCACCGGTCGTCGGCGCCGAGATCGCCAGCGCCGACGAGACGTACGAGGCGCTGGTCGACGGCCTCGGCATCTGCCTGGTCGCCGCCGGGAACGCGCCGCTCCTCACCCGCGGCGGCGTCGTCACCCGCCCCGTCCGCGGCGTCACCCCGAGCCGCTTCGCCCTCGCCTGGCGCGCGGCCGACCCCCGCCCCCTGGTCCACGACTACGCCCGCGCGGTGTCCGAAGTCGTCTCCCGCGAGGCCTGAACTCCCCTTGTGGGGCGGATGGTTCGGCTGCGTAATGAGGGGCACGTCACAGCGGATCCATCTCGGGGGGACGCATGGGAACGAACGAAACACCGCCGCCGAGGCCGACACGGCCGCCGAATGCGGCGTCGCCGCCGAGGCCGTGGCAGGAGCCGGAGCGGGCGCTCGCCGCCCCGGCGGCCTCGGCCGCCGTGCCGCCCCGGCAGGGTCTCGTCATCAGCAAGCGGCTGCTCTGGGTGCACGGAGGCGCCTATCCGCTGGAGAACATCGTCCGCGTCTACACCTTCGTGCTCCGGCCCCGGCGCGGGGAGGCGTTCATCCGCTTCCTGAAGCGGGGCGGGATGGCGCTCGCCCTCCTCCTGCTCCTGATCTACGCCGCGGAGTCGTCGCCGAGCTCGTTCGGATGGAGCAGCAGCGGCACCGGCGGCCTCCTGGGGTTCGTCCCGGTCCTGATCCTGGCCATGCTGATCTACTTCTTCGCCGACATGGTCTCCGTGGTCTTCGCCCGGTCCCACAACGCCCTCGCCATCGAGACGAACGGACGCTCCACGGCCCTGGTGACCGGGGAGCCCGACTATCTGAACCGGCTCGTCCGCCAGATCGCCGAGGCGATCGACCAGCCGGACGCCGAGTTCCAGGCGTCGGTGGGGACGCTGATGATCTCCAACTACGGCAACTACTTCTTCGGGGACGCCGTGAACATGTACGGCGGCAGCGGCAACACGGGGGTGGCGAGGTGAGGGGCGGGGGCGGTCAGGACCGGTAGTACTCGTTCGGTTCGCCGTCGAGCATCGGGTAGATGAGGAGCCGGTCCTTGCCCTTCAGCTTGTCGACCACCATGAAGCGGGAGAGGCCCTCCTGGCATTCGCGGTCCCAGGCGGTCGTGTCCCGCTGGCTGGGGCCGAGGACCAGCAGGTCGCCGGCGCCTCCGAGGACGGCCGTGGTGCCGCAGGACCAGTCCTCGGAGGTGTTGACGCCGTCGATGGTGCGGGGGTAGCCGTCGATGACGCTGATCACGGGTGCGCCGACCGGGCCCTGGGTGATCGTCACCTCCGAGGTGAAGCGGCCGTCGTCGGCGCCGTACATCTCCGGCGCGGGGATGCGCGACCAGTGGCCGAGGAAGCGGGCCGGGACGACCGCCGGGCCGCTCCGGGCCTTGCGGAGGGTGGTCTTCACGGTGCCCGAGGTCCACTCCAGGACCTCGGGGGAGCGCAGGGTGAGGGTCTGGCGGGCCGCGGGCGTGCAGCCCGTGGCGGGGACGCTCGTGGTCACGGCGGACTCGCCGTAGACGACCTTGTCCTCGTCGGCCGAGACGAGCCGCGAGCGGCCCATGCACAGCCGGTTCTCGGCGACCTGGACGTAGATGCCGCTCTTGGAGCCCGCGGCGCCCTGGGTGATCTCGATCCGGGTGGTCTCCCGGGGGGACTCGGGCGAGCCCTGGAGGACGCCTTCCCAGGCGCCGAGGAAGGCGGCGGGGACGATCCCGTGGGGACGGCCGCCCGTACCCTTCCCGCCGCCGCTTTCGCCCTTGGGCCAGTACGCGTACGCGACGGTGGCCGCCGCCGCGACGGCGAGGCCCGTGACGGCGGCGAGGAGTGCGGTACGGCCCCGGCGCGGGCGCGCGGCGGGCGCGGAAGGCTCGGTGTCGGCGGCCCTGGAAGGACCCGTCCCCGAAGGCCCCGTCCCCGAAGGCCCCGTCCCCGAAGCCCCGGTGTCGGCGGTCCGTGCGGGAGCCTTTCCGGCGAGCCCCGCCCCCTCCGCCTCGAGCAGCTGCGCCGCATGCCGCCCCAGCCGGGCCAGTACGTCCGCCGGGAGCCACGGATCCGCGACCGGGAGGGTCTCGACGATCTCGGTCGCCGTGGGACGGGCGGCCGGGTCCTTGGCGAGGCAGGCCCGGATGAGTCCGGCGAGCTCGGCCGGAAGGTCCGTCAGGTCGGGCTCGTCGTGGGCGATGCGGAACATCGTGGCGTGGACGCCGCTGTCCGCCGTACCGAAGGGAGCGCGGCCGGTCGCGGCGTACACGAGCACGGAACCGAGGCAGAAGACGTCCGACGCGGGGCCGACGTCGTCGCCGCGGACCTGCTCGGGCGACATGTACCCGGGGGAGCCGACGACCGCACCGGTGGTGGTCAGGTTGCCGCCGTCGGCGACGGTGTCGACGGCGCGGGCGATGCCGAAGTCGATGATCCGGGGCCCGTCGACGGTGAGGAGCACGTTGGACGGCTTGAGGTCGCGGTGGACGAGTCCGGCGGCGTGGATGTGGTCGAGGGAGCGGGCGAGCCCGGAGGCCAGGGCCCGTACGGTCGCGGGCGGCAGCGGCCCGAACTCGTCGCCGACGACGGTACGCAGCGAGGGCCCGGGTACGTATCCGATGGCGACCCACGGCGAGTCCGCGGTGGTGTCGGAGCCGAGGACGGGTGCGGTGCCGGTGCCGCCGACCCGTTCGAGCGCGGCGACCTCGCGGGCGAACCGGCGCCGGAACTCGTCCTGGGCGGCCAGCTCCGCGTGCACGACCTTGACCGCGACGGTCCGCCCGCCGGCCGAGCGCGCGAGGAACACCCGGCCCATGCCGCCGACCCCGAGGCGGCCGATCAGACGGAACGGCCCGACGCTGACCGGATCTTGCGGGTTCAATGGCTCCACGTCGCCAGAGCATGCCAGACGGCCACGTCAGCCGTCTGCGCAGACCTTCAGCCCCTTCGGCGTCGCGCAGGGCAGGTGCCCGTGCGCGCTGATGACGTCCTGGCCGCGCCCCGACCTGAGGTAGGTGAGGAAGCTGGAGGTCAGGGAGTCGGCCGCCGGCAGGCCCCAGGTGTAGGCGTACTCGATCTCCCGGTACGGATAGCTGGAGCCGCCGAGCTCCTCCGCGACGGGCCGCCGCCCGTCGACGGCCACCCGGTGCAGGCCCTTGCGCCCTTCGGTGGCGCGGAGTTCGGAATAGCCGAGGGCGCCGGGGAGCTTGGCGACGGTGCCGAGGACCTGTTCGGTGGAGTCGAGTTCGCAGCGGACGACCTTCGACTCGGGGTCGTCGGAGGTCCGGCAGTCCTGGGAGGAGTTGGCGGGTTCGTTGCGGTCGAGGACCCGGCGCTGGAAGACCTGCCGGGTGCCGGAGTTGGCGTCGCGGCTGACGAGGAGGACCGGCTGGTCGACGCCGGGGACGAGCTGCCCCCAGTTGCGGATCTCGCCCCGGTAGATGCCGCGGACCTCGTCGAGGGTGAGGTCGTCGAGGGGGATCCCGTCGTTCACGACGAGGGTGAAGAGGGAGACGGCGATCATGTTCTCCCGCAGTTCGGGGAAGCCGCCGGGCTTGCGCCCGTCGGAGAGGGCGATGAGCGCGCCCTTGTCCTTCCCGGCCTGGGCGAGCTCCCGGATCCCGGCGGTGGAGCCGTGCACGTCCACGGTCACCGTGGAGCCCTCGCAGTCCTCCTCGTACTGCTTGGCCGCCGCCCGCAGCGCGGGGGCGAAGGCGGTGGAGCCGGTGACGGTGAGGGTGCCCCGGGCGCAGCCGATGGGCGGCGGGGTCTGCTCGCGGACGATGATCGCGGCCAGGACCATGACGCAGGCGGTGAGGACGACGGTGACGTTCCGCGCGGTGGGGCTGAACCTGGCGGGTTTCTCGTCCGGCGTGGTGCTGCGGTTGCGCCGGATGGTGCCGCCGTGGAGGCTTCCGTCGATCTTGATGTCGCGGTCGGCGACGCCGCCGGACAGCTGGACGAGCAGCTTGTAGTACTGCCCGCGTTCGAGGGCCACCTTGGGGACGAGGACGGCGTTCGCGTTCCGGCCGAGCTTGGGGGTGCGCTCCAGGTCGTCCCGTACGGACTCCCAGCCGGCCGGGATGGTGGCGACGACGCCCTGGACGGTCCGCTCGCCGAAGGTGATCTTCAGGCCGTGGGGTTCGGTGGCAGCGCCGTAGTCGTCGGAGCTGATGTCGAGCTCGCGGTCGTTCTCGATGCGGAGGAGGACGAGCGTGGATCCGTTCTCGGGCGGGGTGATGCCGACGACCTGGCCCTCCCGCACGGTCATGACCTCGCTGTCCTGGTTCTCCTCGCGGTGCAGCGGGGTGTTCAGCTGCACGCGGTAGCCGAGCCGCTTGCGCTGCGGCGAGAACCGGTCGATCCAGACGACGGCGAAGGTGACCAGGACACCGATGAGGGCCGTCCCCACGGCGATGAGGTTCTCGGGCGTTATCCACTGCATGGCCGGGACGGTACGGACGCCTGTGCGAGGGCGGGGGCGGCGTAGCGGGCGGCCACCTGGACTTCGCCCTTCGTTCAGAGACCTCCGCCCGGGTGGACCGACAGAGGTTGCCGGGGGTGTTCGCGCGTGGGTGTAATGGCCACGAGGGGGCCTTCGGTGTGAGGAGAACCCCATGCGCCACATGCGTGTCGTCGAAGTGACCGAATACGGAGGACCCGAGGTCCTCAGGATGGCGCGCCGCCCCAGGCCGGAGGCCGGGGCCGTCCCGGGCAAGGTACGGGTGGCCCTGAAGGCGGCCGGAGTGAACCAGGCCGACCTGCGGATCCGCGCCGGCCGGTACGCCGACGCGGTCGGCGACCTCACGCCCCCGTTCGTCCTGGGGACGGACTTCGCGGGCAGACTGCTCGACCCCGCGGAGGGGATGGCGGCCGACACCCGGGTGGCCGGCTTCGTGCCCTGGTTCGAGATGTTGACGGGCGACGGCACGTACGCGGAGATCATCTGGGCCGACCCGGAGTGGCTGGCCCCGATCCCGGACGACGTGGACTTCACGGTGGCCGCGTCCCTGCCGCTGGCTTCGGGCACCGCGCAGCAGGGCCTCGAACAGCTCGACCTGCCGGAGGGCGCGACCCTCCTCGTGACCGGCGCGAGCGCGGTGGTGGGCCGCCTCGCGGTCCAGTACGCCCATGCCGCCGGCGTCCGGGTCGTGGCCGTCGCCCACGAGGGTGACGAGCCCGAACTGCGGGTCCTCGGCGCGGACCACGTCGTCGCCCGCGGCCTCCCCGAGGACGTGGTCGCGAAGGTCCGCGCGGCCGAGCCGGACGGCGTGGACGCGGTCTTCGACGGGGCGCTCGTCGGCGCCGAGCTGCTCCGCGTGGTCAAGGACGGCGGCGTGTTCGCCGCGCTCGCCCCCGACCGGGTGCCGGTCGCCGAGCGGGACATCCGCGTCGTGACCGTACGGGCCGTGCCGGACGCCACCCGCCTGGCGGAGAGCCTGCAGAAGGTGGCCGACCGGGAGCTGATCACCCGGGTGGCGGACGTCATGCCCCTGGAGGAGGTCGCGGAGGCGCACCGCCGGGCGGAGGCGGGACACCGGCCGGGCCGGATCATCCTGATGATCTGAGCGAGTGAACTGGGTCACAGGGGCGAGAAAAGGGCTGGACCTCAACTTTGGTTGAGGAAACAGGATCTCTCTCACCAGCCCCTGCGACTCAGGAGACGATCCCCATGGCCACGCTGCTCCACATCGACACGTCCTTCAGCGGCGAGAACTCCCACTCCCGCGCCGTCACCGCCGCCTTCCGCGCGGCCTGGGAGGCGGAGCACCCCGACGGGACGGTGATCTACCGCGACCTCGCGGCGGAACCGATCCCGCACCTGGAGGCGGCCGCCTACTACGCCGACAGCGACGCGCCCGCGTTCGACCTGCGCAGGCAGCTGATCGAGGAGGCCGAGCAGGCGGACGTGATCCTGCTCGGCGCGCCGATGTACAACTACACGATCCCGTCCACGCTGAAGGCCTGGCTCGACCACGTCTTCCTCGTGGGCCGCACCTCGATCACCGAGAACCCCTCGCTCGCCGGCAAGCGGGCCGTCGTCGTCGCCAGCCGGGGCGGCTCCTATCGCGAGGGCACGCCGATGCACGGCAACGACTACGTCGAGAGCTACCTGCGGCTGACCCTCGGCGAGGTCTTCGGCCTGGACGTCACCTTCATCGTCCCGGAACTGACCCTGGCGCCGCACGTCCCGACGATGGCCGGGCTCGTCCCGCTGTACGAGGCCTCCGCCGCCGAGTCGCGCGCGACGGCGGAGTCCCTCGCGAAGGAACTGGCGGTTCAGCTGGCCGCGTAGCCGAGGAAGGCACTCCAGGAGGACGGCTCCACGGTGAGGGTGGGGCCGTCGGGGACCTTGGAGTCGCGGAGGTGGACGGCGGTGCCTTCGGGCCGGTGGTGGTGGGCGACCTCGACGCAGTTGCCACCGCTGCTGTCGCTGTAGCTGGACTTGAACCAGTGCAGGGTCTCGCTCATCTCCGTACTCCCGCCAACTCCTCGATGACGCCCAGCGACCTGCGCGGATCCAGGGCCTGTGCCCGGATCTTCGCATACTGCTGCAGGTGCCCACTGACCTTCGCCCGGTCAGTGATCAGCAGGCTTTCCCTCTGGATCTCCAGGTAGGTCACGCGGTCATGGGCCGGGGTCTCGATGATGTTCAGATCACCACGATCGCCCGAGTACTCACCCCCCAACCCCGCATCAAGCGGCAGCACCTGCAGGTTCACGTTCCTCCTCCGCGCGCACTCCGCCAAGTACACCAACTGCTCGCGCATGACCTCCTCGTCACCGATCACTCGCCTCAGCACCGACTCGTCGAGGATCAGCTCGATCTGGCACACCGGCTTCCGGTCGAAAAGCGCCTTCCGTGACATGCGAGCGATGACGAGCTCCTCGACCCGCTCCGGGGTCGGCTCCGGGTGGCCGCCCGCGATCAACGCCCGTGCGTACGCCTCCGTTTGGAACAAGCCATGAACGACATGGGTTGCGTACAGCCACAGCGCCACCGCCTTCTGCTCGATCGGCGCGTACCCACGGAACTGCTCCGGAAGCTTCTCCAGGCGTACGAGTTCTCGCATCTCCTCGAAGATGCCCGTGCCGCCGCCCAGGACGCGTTCGAGCTGGACCAGCATGTCGTCGCTCACCGGGTGGATGAGCCGTTCCATCGCGCTGATCGCCGCGCCCGTAAAGCCCATCTGAGTGCCCTCGTACTCCTGTGTCCAGCCCTTCTTCTGGCGCAATCGCTTCGCCACGGCGGCCGCCATACGGGCCGCAGGGCCGACCGTTTCCTTGTTTTCCGCTCGTGCCATTCATGCTCCCCATTCGGACTCAACCGATCTCAACCGGTCTCAACTGCTCCCCGCCGAATTCGACTGCATGCGGGGCGCGTTGACGCAGGTCAAGGGGTTGCCGACGCGCCCGCTTCAGTCGTGGAAAACGCTAGCGCCGACGCGGGAACATGGTCTCGTGAATGCAGAGAATCGGGAAGTGAAGGTGGATTGGATTCCTGTTTCCGGATTCCAACTCCGTAAGGCGGGCGTACAATTCGACGCCGTTCGTGTGGACGGTGACGAAGGGCGGCGACTCGCCGACTGGATGGAGGCGCTGACCGGGGGAGACCCGGGGCCCGTCGTCATCGAGGCGAACGGCCGGCGGGGGGTGTATTTCCTCGTCCCGCCCGGCACCACGGCGCACAGGTCCTGGCCGCGCGGGGTGACCCGCTTCAACGCGGGTCCGGCGCACGTCAGTTACGTCCCGGTCCCGGCCCTCACCGGCCGCACCTGGCCGCTGGCCTGGCGGTTCCCGCCCACGTGCCCCGGCCGTTTCGTCCATCCGCTGCTGCTGCGGAGCGCGGTGTCGGAGCTGCTCGCTGGCTAGGCTGGTGGGGGACCCCCGGGACACGGGCGGCGGCCGAGTGAGCCGGCGCTGGGAGTACGACCCGGATGAGGAGTACGTCGTCGGCGGCGTGCCGCCCGCCTTAGTCGTCGAGGTGGAGAAACGGGCCGACGAGCTGGTGCGGGCTGCCGAGGCCTTCTACCTGGACGGCTCTGCGTTCCAGGGCGAGGGCCCGAAGGGGAACGACGCGTTCGTTCCCGGAGGCATGTTCAGCTGCCTCGTCCTGCCCCGGCACGAGTGCGTCTGTCTCCGGCAGCTCACTTACTGGTGAGCGGTCCGCAGGGCGTCCCGGGTGGATGGAGGCCGCTCAAGGGCACGGGGCACCGGCCGGACCGGCAACGTGTCGGGTCCGTCGCGGTCTCGGTGGACAAGATGGCCATGGCCCGTCCCACCTGCGGTTCCTTACCCTCGACCGCATGACCCCTCATGTCATCGAACCCGATCCCCAGGCCGGGGCCGCCGTCAAGGCCGCCGACCGCGCGCACGTGTTCCACTCCTGGTCCGCCCAGGGCCTGATCGACCCGCTCGCCGTGGCCGGCGCGGAGGGTTCGTACTTCTGGGACTACGACGGCAACCGCTACCTCGACTTCACCAGCGGCCTCGTCTACACGAACATCGGCTACCAGCACCCGAAGGTCGTCGCCGCGATCCAGGAGCAGGCCGCGAAGCTCACCACCTTCGCGCCCGCCTTCGCGATCGACGTGCGCTCCGAGGCCGCGCGCCTGATCGCCGAGCGCACCCCGGGCGACCTGGACAAGATCTTCTTCACCAACGGCGGCGCCGAGGCCGTCGAGAACGCCGTCCGCATGGCCCGGCTGCACACCGGCCGTACGAAGGTGCTCTCCGCCTACCGCTCGTACCACGGCGCCACGTCCACCGCGATCAACCTGACCGGCGACCCGCGCCGCTGGCCCTCCGACACGGCCTCCGCGGGCGTCGTGCACTTCTGGGCGCCGTTCCTCTACCGCTCGCCCTTCTACTCCGCCACCGAGGCGGAGGAGTGCCAGCGCGCCCTGCAGCACCTTGAGGACACCATCGCCTTCGAGGGCCCGGCGACGATCGCCGCGATCATCCTGGAGACCGTGCCCGGCACCGCCGGCATCATGACCCCGCCGCCCGGCTACCTGGCCGGCGTCCGCGAGATCTGCGACAAGTACGGCATCGTCTTCGTCCTGGACGAGGTCATGGCCGGCTTCGGCCGCACCGGCAAGTGGTTCGCCGCCGAGCACTTCGACGTCGTGCCCGACCTGATGACCTTCGCCAAGGGCGTGAACTCCGGCTACGTGCCGCTCGGCGGTGTCGCCATCAACGCCGAGATCGCCGCCACCTTCGACAAGCGCCCCTACCCCGGCGGCCTGACCTACTCCGGTCACCCGCTGGCCTGCGCCGCCGCCGTCGCCACCATCAACGTGATGGCCGACGAGAAGGTCGTCGAGAACGCCGCCCACATCGGCGAGACCGTCCTCGGCCCCGGCCTGCGCGAGCTCGCCGAGCGCCACCCGTCGGTCGGCGAGGTCCGCGGCATGGGCGTCTTCTGGGCGCTCGAACTCGTGAAGAACCGCGAGACCCGCGAGCCGCTCGTCCCGTACAACGCCGCCGGCGAGGCCGCCGCGCCGACGGCCGCCTTCGGCGCCGCGGCGAAGAAGAACGGCCTGTGGCCCTTCATCAACATGAACCGCACCCACGCCGTTCCCGCCTGCAACGTCTCCGAGGCCGAGGCCAAGGAGGGCCTGGCGGCCCTCGACGCGGCCCTCTCGGTCGCCGACGAGCACACCGCCTAGCCGCGGTACCGGGAGGTTCCCTCCGTCTGGATTAGGGTGTCCGGAACCGGACGGAGGGGACCGACCACATGCCCGCGAGCGGAGCTGTCACACGCAACACCTTGCGACAGCAGATCGCGGACGCGCTGCGTGACGAAGTGCTCGCAGGCCGTCTCGAACCGGGCCAGGAGTTCACGGTCAAGCAGATCGCCGAGCAGTACGGCGTCTCCGCGACGCCCGTGCGCGAAGCCCTCGTCGACCTCTGCGCGCAGGGCCTCCTCGACTCCGACCAGCACCGCGGCTTCCGCGTCCACCAGTACTCGATCGACGACTACCGGGGCATGGTCGAGGCCCGGATGCTCGTCGTCGACGGCATCTTCCGCCGCCACACGCCGCAGACCCCGCCCGCGGAGCCCGACGTGTCGTACGGCGTGGCGCTCGTCTCGATACGGCGCCGCGGCGAGGCCGCAGCCCGCGCCGCCCGCGCCGGGGACCTCGACATCCTCATCGGCTACGACATCCGCTACTGGCGCGAGCTGGGCCGCCTGGTCTCCGCCAACGACTACATCGCCGACTTCCTGCACCGGCTCCGCGTCCAGGCCTGGGTCTTCTCCGTGCCCTACCTGCGCTCCGAGCGGGACGTCCTCGGCTGGCTGTGGAACGGACACGTGGACCTGGTCGACGCGATCACCCGCGGCGACGCGGACGAGGCCGTCGCGCTCGTACGGGCCTACAACGCGCATTCGCTTGAGTGGGCCGACCGTCTGGAGGCGCGGGCCCGCTGAGCCCCCACCGGGTTGAGGTGCCGCCTCCTGGGGCAGGTCATCGGCGGGTGGGCGTCGTCGGCCGAGCCGACTACCCTGGCCGTCCCTGCAACTGACGGAGAGCGAGCCTCCCTTGGCCTGTGACCTGTGGCTGGTCCCCCTCGTCGACGTGCTGTGCCACAGCCCCGACAATCCCTTCGCCGAAGAGATAGCCGCCTACGACGCCGTGCTGACCGCCTCCGGCATGCCGACCGTCCCGGTCTACGCGTACATGCCGGGGCTCTCCGGCGACGTCGCCCCGGTCGCCGGCTTCGACTACGAGGCCCTGCACTTCCTGCGCCGCGCCTACCTGCTCCAGATGTGCGGACTGCCGGTCGAGCCCGTCGGCGAGCTCGGCGGGGACTACGAGCAGCTCCTGGAGATGTTCGAGGCGACCGCCCAGCAGTCCCACCTGGTCTGGCACTACGACCACGCCGGCGCGTACGTGCCGGTGGAGTTCCCGGTGCCGCTCGCCAACGACGAGCTCCTCGAAGGCGGCGGCCCGCTCGGCTCCTCGTACGGGCTGCTGCGCGAGCTGGAGTTCGTGGCACCGGCCATCGGCATCGACCCGGCGAACCCGCCCGCGGCCCCGCTGCCGCCGGAGCGGCCCACCACCCTGGAGGAGCCCGCGGAGGTGCCGTACGACGGCCACCCCTTCGCCCGGGAGCGGCACGTCTGGCTGGGGCTGCACGCGGCGGCGACCCGGAGCCTCGCCCAGGGGTCGATGATCATCCTGAGCTGACGGCGTCCTGTGCCCCCGGACCGGCCCTCAGCGGGTCTCCGGGGGCCGCTGGCGCGGCATGTTCGGCCGGGTGCCCGGCGGCAGCGGGAAGCGGCCGGACGGATGGGCCGTCTCCGGACGCGCCGGTACGACCCCGACCGACTGGAGCGCCAGCGGCGCCGGGCCCGAGCGGAACTCGACCATCCAGTCGGCGGTCTCCGCCCGTACCAGCTCCGTCACGTCCTCCGAGAAGCGGCGCAGCACGCCCAGACAGCGCTCGGCCGCCTCGCTTGCCGTGCCCTCCGTCGGGCCCAGGACCTCCCGGACGCTCTCCGAGGCCCAGTCGAACTGGAGCGCCTGCAGCCGGCGCTGCACGGCCTGCGCCGTCGCCACGTCCCTTATCCAGCCGGACGTCAGCCCGAAGTACCGGTCGCAGGCCAGGCAGGCGGCACCGAGCAGCAGCGACAGATAGCCCCAGCCGGCCGTGCCGGCGGCGACGCCGGTCAGGTCGAGCAGCGGGAGCGCGGCACCCGCGATCACCCCCACGGCCGTGCCGATCCGCAGGATCCGGGCGGCCCGGCGCTTCCAGACGCGGTCGGAGAGGTACCACTCGGCGGTGCGCAGGGCGTTCGCCTCGACCCAGCGGTACAGCTCGTCGAGCCGTTCGGCCGGCTCGCCCCAGTCGCCCAGGGGGAACGGCGTACCGGTCAGATCGCGGGTGACGTCTCCTCCGGGGGGCCCCGGCGGCTGCATCTCCGGCTGCTGGCTCACCGGGGGACTCCTCTGTTCAGCTCAGTGCTCATGTCCTTCTGTGACGTGCGGTGCACGTGGTGCCTGCCCTTCCTACCGCCGAATGGTGGGCGATGGGCCCGGAATCCCAGGATTTCCGCCCGCAAGAGGGTGTTGATCAGGTAGAGGAGCCCGCAGTTTCTCACTCGAAAGAGTTGCGTCGGCGCCCCGGTCGGCGACCACGTAGGCTCGGGATACCGACCTGTCGAACCTGAGGAGTGACCGTGATCCCCGGTGGTGGCCAGCCCAACATGCAGCAGCTTCTCCAGCAGGCCCAGAAGATGCAGCAGGACCTCGCCCGGGCCCAGGAGGAGCTCGCCGCGACCCTGGTCGACGGTCAGGCGGGCGGCGGCCTGGTCAAGGCCACGGTCACCGGCTCCGGCGAGCTGCGCGGCCTGGAGATCGACCCCAAGGCGGTCGACCCCGAGGACACCGAGACGCTCGCCGACCTGATCGTCGCCGCCGTCCAGGCCGCCAACGAGAACGCGCAGCAGCTCCAGCAGGCCAAGCTCGGCCCGCTCGCCCAGGGCATGGGCGGCATGCCTGGCCTGGGCTTCTGAGCTCTTCCTCCGGGCCCTGCTCCTGAGCCCCTTCTAAGGCTCGCTTCCAGCCACTACCGTAAGAATCAAGCACTCCCGAGAGAGGCGTTCCGTTGTACGAAGGCGTGGTTCAGGACCTCATCGACGAACTGGGCAGGCTGCCCGGCGTCGGTCCCAAGAGCGCGCAGCGGATCGCCTTCCACGTCCTCCAGGCGGAGCCCACGGACGTCCGGCGCCTCGCGCACGCCCTCCTGGAGGTCAAGGAGAAGGTCAGGTTCTGCGCGGTCTGCGGGAACGTGGCACAGCAGGAGCAGTGCAACATCTGCCGCGACCCGCGCCGCGACCTCACCGTCATCTGCGTGGTCGAGGAGCCCAAGGACGTCGTGGCGATCGAGCGGACCCGCGAGTTCCGCGGCCGGTACCACGTCCTCGGCGGCGCGATCAGCCCCATCGAGGGTGTCGGTCCCGACGACCTGCGCATCCGCGAGCTGCTCGCCCGGCTCGCCGACGGCGCCGTCACCGAGCTGATCCTCGCGACCGACCCCAACCTGGAGGGCGAGGCCACCGCGACGTACCTGGCGCGGATGATCAAGCCCATGGGGCTCAAGGTGACCCGGCTCGCCAGCGGACTCCCCGTCGGCGGCGACCTGGAGTACGCCGACGAGGTGACCCTCGGCCGTGCCTTCGAGGGACGGAGGCTGCTAGATGTATGACGACAGGGCCGGCGCGCTCGCCCGCGCGCTCTCAGGGAGGCTGCTCGATGTCTGATCCCACACTGCACTCCGTCACGCAGGACCCGGACGACTTCGCGGTCCAGATCGCCGACTCGATCGAGAGCTTCATCGTCGCGACGACCGAGGTCGCCAAGGGCGACGAGCCGGACAGCGCCGTGCCCTTCCTGCTCCTGGAGCTCTCCCAGCTGCTCCTCGCGGGCGGCCGGCTCGGTGCGCACGCGGACATCGTCCCCGACGAGCGGTACGAGCCGGACACGGGCCCGGAGCCGGACGTCGACGAGCTCCGCGAGCGGTTCGCGGTGATGCTGGAGCCGGTCGACGTCTTCTCCGAGGTCTTCGACCCGTACGAGCCGCGCAAGGCGCCGGTCCCGGCCCGGATCTCCGACAACCTCGCCGACATCGTCACCGACCTGCGCCACGGCCTCGCCCACTACCGCGCGGGCCGCACCAGCGAGGCGCTGTGGTGGTGGCAGTTCTCGTACTTCTCCAACTGGGGCCCCACCGCCTCGGCCACGCTGCGCGCCCTCCAGTCCCTCGTCGCCCACGTCCGCCTCGACCAGCCGCTGGCCGAGCTCGACGGCCTGGACACGGACGAGGACCTCACCGAGGACGACCTGGCGGAGGAGGCGGGCCGCGTGATGCTGGAGGAGATCGCGACCCCGCTGGGCCTGCGGTCCCTCAAGAAGTAGCGCCTTCGATCATCCGTACGAGGTGGCTGATGTCCTTCTCGTACGTGAACTCGCGCAGCAGCGTTCCCCAGCCGCCGTGGGGGGCGCGCTGCCACACGAAGGTGTAGAGGACGGGCAGACCGTCCTTCACCCGGTGCACGACGATCGAGCCGTACGCGCCGTACGTGCTGGTGGTGAGGAACGTCGCGTCGTCGACGGACTCCCCGACGCTCACGCCCCGCTCCTTCAGCGCGCGGAAGCGGCTCATGAACATGTCCTTCGTGAGGGTCAGGGTCAGGCCCTCCTCGTCGCAGCGGACGTTCTCGAAGGCGGGGTCGTACAGGGCGTCCAGCGCCTCGACGTCCATCGCGAGGCCGGCGTCCAGGTAGGTGCGCATCCGGTCCACCAGGGTCTGGTCCATGATCGGCTCCTCTGCTCTGTTCCTGCTCGGTCGATGTCCTCACCGTGGCGGAGGCCGCCGACAGATCACCGACCGATCACCGACCGGCGGCCGACGCTCACCGACGGGCGCGGCGTGATCATTCCCTGAGCGCCACGTCTCACCATCCGATATCACACGGGCGTTTCCGGGTCCCTCGATAGACTGAGCCGATCGCAGCGCCGGCTGCGGCACAGACTGAGCGAGGAGCGCACGTGGGCCTTGTCGTGCAGAAGTACGGAGGCTCCTCCGTTGCCGATGCCGAAGGCATCAAGCGCGTCGCCAAGCGGATCGTGGACACCAAGAAGGACGGCCATCAGGTCGTCGTCGTGGTCTCCGCGATGGGCGACACGACGGACGAGCTGATCGATCTCGCCGAGCAGGTATCCCCGATCCCTGCCGGACGTGAGTTCGACATGCTGCTGACCGCCGGAGAGCGGATCTCCATGGCCCTGCTGGCCATGGCGATCAAAAACCTGGGCCACGAGGCCCAGTCGTTCACCGGTAGCCAGGCAGGCGTCATCACCGACTCGGTCCACAACAAAGCGCGCATCATCGATGTCACGCCGGGCCGGATCCGTACCGCCCTCGACGAGGGCAACATCGCCATCGTCGCCGGATTCCAGGGCGTGTCCCAGGACAAGAAGGACATCACCACGCTGGGCCGTGGCGGTTCCGACACCACCGCCGTGGCGCTCGCCGCGGCGCTCGACGCCGAGGTCTGCGAGATCTACACCGACGTCGACGGTGTGTTCACGGCCGACCCGCGCGTCGTGAAGAAGGCGAAGAAGATCGACTGGATCTCCTTCGAGGACATGCTGGAGCTCGCCGCCTCCGGCTCCAAGGTGCTGCTGCACCGCTGCGTCGAGTACGCACGCCGTTACAACATCCCGATCCACGTCCGCTCGTCCTTCTCGGGGCTGCAGGGCACGTGGGTCAGCAACGAACCGACAGGGGACCTGAAGGTGGAGCAGGCCATCATCTCCGGTGTCGCGCACGACACCTCCGAGGCCAAGATCACGGTCGTCGGCGTGCCGGACAAGCCGGGCGAGGCCGCGGCCATCTTCCGTGCCGTCGCGGACGCCGAGATCAACATCGACATGATCGTGCAGAACGTGTCCGCGGCCGCCACGGGCCTCACGGACATCTCCTTCACCCTCCCCAAGGCCGAGGGCCGCAAGGCCATCGACGAGCTGGAGAGGGCGAAGACCGCGATCGGCTTCGACTCGCTGCGCTACGACGACCAGATCGGCAAGATCTCCCTGGTCGGCGCGGGCATGAAGACGAACCCGGGCGTCACCGCCGACTTCTTCAAGGCGCTGTCCGACGCGGGCGTGAACATCGAGCTCATCTCGACCTCCGAGATCCGCATCTCGGTCGTCACCCGCGCCGACGACGTCAACGAGGCCGTGCGCGCCGTCCACACCGCCTTCGGCCTGGACAGCGACTCGGACGAGGCCGTCGTCTACGGAGGCACCGGACGATGACCCCCCAAGCCGACGCTCGCGGTCGTGGGAGCGACCGGGGCGGTCGGCTCGGTGATGCTCCAGATGCTCACGCACCACGCGGACGTCTGGGGCGAGATCCGCCTTCTCGCCTCCCCCCGCTCGGCGGGCCGCAAGGCCCTCCTGCGGGGGGAGGAGTGCGAGATCCTCGCGCTGAGCGAGGAGGCCTTCGAGGGCGTCGACCTGGCCCTCTTCCTCGTGCCCGAGACCGTCGCCGCCCAGTGGGCGCCGATCGCCGTCTCCCGGGGCGCCGTCGTCGTGGACACCTCCGCCGCCTACCGCGGCGACCCCGACGTGCCGCTCGTCGTCCCCGAGCTCAACGGCCACGCCGCGCGGGTGCGCCCCCGGGGCATCGTCGCGGGACCCGGCTCCACCACCCTCGCGCTGATCGTCGCCGTGGGCTCCCTGCACGCCGAGTTCGGCCTCGCCGAACTGGTCGTCACCGCCCAGCAGGCCGCCAGCGGCGCCGGCGCCGGACAGGCGGGCGTCGACGCGCTCCGCGCCCAGCTCGGCCTGGTGGCCGCCGCCGGCGACCTGGGCACCCATCCCGGAGACGTACGCCGCGCCGTCGGCGAGAACACCGGCCCCTTCCCCGGCCCCCTCGCGCTCAACGTGCTGCCCTGGTCCGGCGCCCCCGGCGCCGACGGCGCCTCCTCCGAGGAGGACCACGTCCGCGACGAGACCCGCCGGATCCTCGGCCTGCCCGCCCTCCGGATCGCCGCCACCTGCGTACGCGTCCCCGTCGTCACCGGGCACTCCGTCTCCGTGCACGCCCGCTTCGAGCGGCCCGTCCCCCTCGGCCGCGCCCACGAGGTCCTCGCCACCGCCCCCGGCGTCGTGGTCTGCGACGACCCGGCCGCGGGCGACTTCCCCACCCCCGCCGACGTCGTCGGCACCGACCCCGCCTGGGTCGGCCGGATCCGCCGCTCCCTCGACGACGAGCGCGCCCTCGACTTCTTCGTCTGCGCCGACAACCTGCGCAAGGGCGCCGCCCTGAACGCCCTTCAGATCGCGGAATCCCTTGTCACGGATTTGTGTGATCTGTGAACGACCTGTGAGCAAAAAGGCGTCAGATATCACTTGAACTGCGGCGATGCCGTGTTCGACGATGCACTTCCCCCGTACTGCAACCAGAGGTGGGGCGGGGCGCGTCTCTGCGTGCACCCACGACCACCGTGTGGCGCGGGACACGCGGAAAGCGGGGCATCGGGGGAGAACGGTTACGCATGAGGACGAACAACCCGCCGTCGAAAAAGGCGGCGTACGCGTACAACCCTCTCCGGGTGAAGCGTGTCCAACAGGCGTGGCAGAGGTACTCGACATCACGACCATCGCCCCGCTGCGCGGCGCGGGCATGGCGGTGCTCCCCGTGCGGAGCGGCGCCGTCGTCCCCGTGCGCGGCTCCGCGGTCCGTCCGCTCCGGCGCCCGCGCGCACTCGGCGGCATGCCGGTGATCGCCCCCGTGCCCACCGGAGCCCGCACCGGCGGCGTCGACGGCATCCCGTCGCCCCGCAGGAGCATCGAGGCCGGACCGGCCTCCGGCACCACCGTCGACCACCTGACCGAGACCTACCGCGCCCACTACCGGTCGCTGCTCGGTCTCGCCGCGCTGCTCCTCGACGACACGGCCTCCTGCGAGGACGTCGTCCAGGAGGCCTTCATCCGCGTCCACTCGGCGCGCAAGCGGGTGCGCGAGCCCGAGAAGACCCTCGCCTACCTGCGCCAGACCGTGGTGAACCTCTCCCGGTCCGCGCTGCGCCGCCGCATCCTCGGCCTGAAGCTGCTGTCCAAGCCGATGCCGGACATGGCCAGCGCCGAGGAGGGGGCGTACGAGCAGCTGGAGCGCGAGGACCTGATCAGGGCCATGCGCGGACTCCAGCGACGCCAGCGCGAGGTGCTCGCCCTGCGGTACTTCTCCGACATGACCGAGGTCCAGGTCGCCGAGACGCTCGGCATATCCCTGGGTTCGGTGAAGGCGTACGGTTCGCGGGGCATCGCGGCGCTGCGCGTCGCGATGGGAGCGACGACATGACCGAGGTACCCGGCGGGGACGGCGTGGCCCACGAGAACCGTGACGGCGACGAGGTCCCCGCGCAGAGGCATGCGCCCGGAACGGCACGAGAGGACGACTCCTCCGCCTCCGCCTCCGCCTCCTCCGCTGCGGAGAAGCCTGATGCCCTGGATGAACGTGACGAGCTGAGTGGACAGCGCATGGTGAAGATCGAGCCCGGGCCCGGCGAGGGCGACGACGAGCTCGCGCTGCGGCGGCTCTTCCAGGACGCCGTGGGCGACCTGGAGCCCTCCCTCGGCTCGCTGGAGCACCTGCGCCGGGCCGTGCCCGCGCGGCGCGCCCGCAAGCGGCAGGCCATCGTCGGCGCCGCCGCCGCCGCCGTCCTCATCGGCACGGCCGTCCCCGCCTTCGTGCACGTCGCCGCCTCGGGCGGCATCTCCGACCCCAACGCGGCGAACGCCGCCCACGGCGAGCAGTCCCAGGGCGGCACCGGCACCGCGACCGGCGTCGAGGGCGGCCAGAGCTCCAAGGGCCCCGCGAGCAGCGTCTCGCCCAGCCCCGACCCCTCCGACAGCGCCTCCGGCAAGCCGCAGAGTCCCGGGCCCGGGGCCACCGGCAGCGGCGGCCCGCAGCAGTCGGCGGGCGGCGGCCCCGGCTCCACCCCACGGTGCTCCGCCGGCCAGCTTGCCGTCGCCCAGTCGGGCGCCGGCGGGATGGAGAGCGACGGCAAGGTGCACGGCACCTTCCGCATCGCCAACGTCTCCGGCTCGGACTGCGTGGTGGACGGCGCGGGCATCGTCTCCTTCGAGGCCCGCGGCGCGGCCGACCCGGGCAGCATCTCGGTCGTCCGGCACACCTCCGGCGACGGCAGCGGACTGCCCGACCCCTCGCAGGAGTCGTTCGCGCTCGTCCTGAAGCCGAACGGCAGCTACGAGGTGAAGTTCGCCTGGGTGCCGAGCGAGACCTGCCCGACGACCAGCACCCCGACGCCCACGCCGACCACCCCGACCGACCCGCCGGTCACCCCGACCCCGACGCCGACCCCGACGCCCACGCCGACGGACGACCCGACGAGCGGGGCGGGCGGCACCGAGACCGGCGGAGGCGCCGGCACGGAAGCGGGCACGGGCTCGGGCGCGGCGCCCCAGCTGCTCCTCGACGGCGGCCAGGCGGACGGCAGCATCGTCGTCACCCACACCGGGGAGTCGGGCGGCCCCACGGCCTCCACCGTCGTCACGAACGCCTGCGCCGGCACGATCTACCGCACGGGCGTCCTCCCGGGCTCCTGACCGTGCGCCGGCCTGGGGGCGGTCTGCCTGTGGGCGGGGAGGGGAAGCCCTCCGGGCCGAGTCCTCCGCCGCCGAGCCCTACAGGCCCAGCCCTGCGAGGACCGTCCTACGAGGACCGTCCTACGAGGTCCGTCCTACAGGCCGAGCGCCTCGTCGCGGGAGGCCTCCGCCTCGCGGCGGACGAGGCGGAACCACATGAAGACGACGAAGCCCGCGAAGACGAACCACTCCGCCGTGTAGCCGAGGTTCTGGAAGGCCTTCGCGTCCAGGCCCGTGCCCGCCGCGGCCGCGGCCGGGACCGGCGTGAGCCCGGCGGGGGAGTCCGCCAGGGTGATCCACGCGTCGTACACGTCGTCCGTGACCACGTTCACCAGGGACGCCGCGCTGATCATGCCGAGCTGGCCCTCGGGCAGCCCGCCCGCCGTGCGGACGCCCTTCGTGCCCGGGTTCTCCGAGGCCTGGAGCGCGCCCACCACCGTCACCTCGCCGGACGGCGGGGCGGGCGCCTTCGCGCCCGCGGGGAGCCAGCCGCGGACCACCGGCAGCGACCGGCCGCCGTCCGTCTTCAGCAGCGTCAGGACATACGAACCGGTGCGGCCGTCCAGCTCGCGGTCCGGCACGAGGAACTGCTCCCCGAACCGGCCGCGCGCCTGCGCCGAGCGGCCCGAGGTCTCCTTGTCCACCGGCAGCAGGGAGGCCAGCGGCTCGGCCTTCCGCGCGCTCGCGGGAGGCCGCTCCTCGGCCTCCCGGTGGGAGGCGACGCGGTCCTCGAACTTGCCGAGCTGCCAGGTCCCCATGAACACGCAGAACGGGATCGCGAGGAGGACGAAGACGTTGATCCCCCACCAGCGGGGCGTTCTCAGGAACCGGTACACGCCCCCACGGTACGCAAGCGGCCCCAGGCCCCCGCAGCCCGGGTCCCCGCGTCCCGCCCCGGCCGGCCGGGCTCACCTCAGGCCCCCGCAGTCCAGGTCCCCGCGTCCCGCCCCGGCCCGGGCTCGCCGTCAGGCCTGGGCGCCCCCCAGGTGTCTCGCCGTGAAGTCCAGGTCCAGGGAGACCTGCTTGATCCGCTCCTCCACCACCAGCGAGCCGTGGCCCGCGTCGTACCGGTACACCTCGTGGACCGCGCCCCGGGCCGCCAGCCGGTCGACGTAGTTGTCGATCTGCCGGATCGGGCAGCGCGGGTCGTTGACGCCGGCCGTCACGTGCACCGGGGCCTTCACCGCGTCCACGTACGTCAGCGGCGACGAGGCCGCGTACCGCTCGGGCACCTCCTCCGGGGAGCCCCCCAGGAGCGTCCGGTCCATCGCCTTGAGGGCCTCCATCTCGTCCTCGTACGCCGTGACGTAGTCCGCGACGGGCACGGCCGCGAGACCGACCGCCCAGTCGTCCGGCTGGGTGCCCAGACCGAGCAGCGTCAGGTAGCCGCCCCAGGAGCCGCCGGAGAGGACCAGGCGCGCCGGGTCCGCGAGGCCGCTGTCCACCGCCCAGGCGCGGACCGCCGCGATGTCCTCCAGCTCGATCAGACCGACCCGGTGCTTCAGCGCGTCGGTCCACTCCCGGCCGTAGCCCGTGGAGCCCCGGTAGTTGACCCGCACCACCGCGTACCCGTGGTCCACCCAGGCCGCCGGGCCCGACGCGAAGGCGTCGCTGTCGTGCCAGGTGGGGCCGCCGTGCACCTCGAAGACCGTCGGGAAGGGACCCTCGCCCTCCGCCGGGCGCTGCACGAGCGCGTGGACCCGGCCGCCGGGGCCGTCCACCCACACGTCCTGCACGGGCACCGACGGCGGCGCCTTCGGGCCGGGCGGGTCGAGCACGACACCGCCGGCCGTGGAGCGCACCACCGGCGGCTCGGCGGCCGAGGACCACAGGTACTCCACGGAGCCGTCCGGCCGGGCCGTCGCGCTCGACACCGAACCGGCCGGGGTCTCCACCCGCACCAGGGCGCCGGTCGCGATCTCGTACCGCCACAGCTCGCTGCGGGCCTCGAAGCCGTGCACGATCAGCAGCCCCGAACCGTCCGGGTACCACTCGGCCGACACGTCGCCCGGCAGGTCGAGCCGCAGGTCGGTCTCGGTGCCCGTCGCCACGTCCCACAGCATCGGCTCCCAGCGGCCGCGCCGCTGGTGCCCGACGAGCAGCCGGGTGTCCCCGGCCAGCGGGGCGAAGCCGAGGACCGTGAGCCCCAGCTCCTCCGTGCCGCCCTTGGTGTCGTCGAGCTCGGCCACCACGCCCGCGTCCGAGGCACGCAGCACGCGCAGCGCCGAGTGCATCGCGTCGCCGTGCTCGGTGTGCTCGATCGCGATCAGCGAGCCGTCGTGGGACAGGTCGCCGACGCCGGCCGACTCGCGGTGCCGGTAGATCTCGACGGGGGCGGCGGCCCCGGGCCGTACGAGATGGACCGTCGAGCCGTCCTCGTCCGTGGAGCGGCCCACCACGAGCGTGCCCTCCCGGCCGATGGCGAGCCCGGCCGGATAGGAGGGGGCGAGGCCGGGCACGGCCGGCTCGTCCGCGCCGCCCTCGAACGGCTGGCGCATCCACACCCCGAACTCGTCCCCGTCGGTGTCCGCGAACCACCAGATCGAGGCGCCGTCCGGCGACAGCGTGCCGTCCGTCGTGCCGTTCGGCCGGTCCGTGACCTGCCGCTGCCCGCCGCTCGCCCGGTCCCAGGCGTACAGCTCGTACGTCCCGGTCGCGTTGGACACGAAGAGTGAGCGGTCCGGGGCCTCCTCGGCCCACTCGGGCAGGGAGACGCGAGGTGCCCGGAAGCGCTGCTCCCAGACGGGGGTGTCGCTGTGCTTGCTCTCGGTAGTCATGGCATCCATCATGCTCCGCGCCGCCGACAATCGGGTCGCGTCGTCCGCAGCCTGTGGATAACCTCGCCGGCATGTACTCTCCGACGCCCGAGGACTGGCACGAGGCCAACCGCGCGAAGTGGGACGAGCGCGTCCCGATCCACGTCGCCAGCGCGTTCTACGACCTCGACACCTTCCGCGCGGGCAAGGACGCCCTGCGGGACTTCGAGCTCGCGGAGGTCGGCGACGTCACCGGCCGCTCGCTGCTCCACCTCCAGTGCCACATCGGCCTGGACACCCTCTCCTGGGCCCGGCACGGCGCCTCCCGCGTCGTCGGCCTCGACTTCTCCGAGCCGGCCGTCGAGACCGCCCGCTCGCTCGCCGCCGACCTGGGCCTGTCGCAGGACCGTGCCGCCTTCGTCGCCGCCGACGTGTACGACGCCGCGGAGGCCGTCCCCGACGGCTCGTACGACATCGTCTACACCGGCGGCGGCGCGCTGTGCTGGCTGCCGGACATCGAGCGCTGGGCGGAGACCGCCGCCTCCCTCGTCGCCCCGGGCGGCTTCCTCTACGTCTCCGAGTTCCATCCGCTGACCGACTCGCTCGACGACGAGACCGGCAGCCGGGTCGTGCACGACTACTTCGTCCGCGATCCGTGGGTGGACACCCACCCGGGGACGTACGCCGACCTCGACGCGGTCACCGTCCACAACCGCAGCGTGGAGTGGGTGCACCCGGTCGGCGAGGTCGTCACGGCACTCGCGAAGGCGGGCCTGCGCATCGAGTTCCTGCACGAGCACGACGCCTCGCTCTTCCCCCGCTACGGCGCCCTCCAGCGGCACGCGGACGGCTACTACCGCTTCCCCGCGGACCGCCCCCGCGTCCCCCTGATGTACTCGGTCAAGGCGTCCCGCCCGGCCTGACGGCGAGGGTCAAGGCATCCCGCCCGGCCTGATCCTGATGACGGCCCGCCCGCCGCCGAGGTCCACCGTCGAGTGGCGCGGCGGGGCGCCGTCCTCCTCGTCGTCGCGCAGCACCAGGGCGCTCTGCCGCTCCTTGAGCTCGTTCTGCTTGCCCTGCGAGAAGGTGGCGTGCAGCTGCTCGAAGCCGGTCGAGGAGACCGTCCCGGTCCGCTTGCCGCGTCCGGTCATGCGGAGGAACTGGTCGGCGAAGGCGATCACGGTCAGCAGGATCACCAGACCGGGCAGCGTCACGAACACGGCGAACCCCATGCCCTCCATCACAACACGCTTCACGCGGGCGCGTCAGGACGTATGTGATGGGTTCTTCGGCCGTCCGGGCCGAGGACCTGCGCGCCGATCTTGTGGGTGCGCAGCGCCACGGCGGTGCCCGTGATCCGCAGCGCCGGCGAGGCCCGTACCAGCGCCGCCGTCACGTCGTGGAGCTCCTCGACCGTACGCAGCCACATGGCGAGGGCCAGGTTGTTCGGGCCGGTGACGGAGGTGACCACACGGGTCTGGCGCAGCCGGGTCAGCGAGGCCACCGACTCGGCCACCTCAAGGGGCGGTACGCACGCGGTGACGAGCGCCCACACCGGCCGCCCGGAGAACCGCGGGGCCGGCAGGCAGTGGTGGTGGACGGCGCCGGCCGCGGCCAGGGCGTCCAGCCTGCGGCGCACCGTCGACTCGCTGGTGCCGCACCGCCGGGCCAGTTCGGCGGCGCTGCGCCGGGCGTCCCCCGCCAGCTCCGCGACGATCCGCTGGTCGAGTTCCGTGACGGGCGGGTACGCGCGCGCGGGGGCCCGGCCCCGCCGGTCGGCGCCGGTGATCTCGCCGAGGTGCTGCGCCTGCGCAGGGGTGAGCTGCTCGATCCGCGAGCGGTACGGGCGGTTGTGCAGCTGGGTGACGACCTGGGTGCGGGCCCTGAGCACCCCGGGGAGCCGCCGCACCCGCCCGGCGAGGTAGCCGTCGAGGGCGTACAGGTCGGGGCAGTTGACGAGCAGCACCAGATCGGCGTCGCCGGTCACCTGGTGGACGCCGAGGGTGTACGGGTCGCCGGAGACCTCGGTCGCGGTGGCCTCGGCGGCTCCGGCGAAGCACTCCAGCTCGACCCAGGCGTACAGAGTGGCTCCCGTGCCGCGCCGGGCGGCGAGCAGCGAACTCCAGGCGTACCCGCCGGTGGTGAGGGTCTCCCAGCGCCGGGCGAGGGTGTCCGGGCTCACGTCGAGCACGCCGGCGAGCTGGGTCCAGCTGGCGCGCGGGGCGATCTGCAGTGCGTGGATCAGCGCCAGATCCACCTCCCCGAGGACGGATTCCCTGGTATGCATGTGCCTCCTTGGTCGATCCCGGGGAAACCCTGGGTGCGGGCACGGGAAGGGCCCAGGATGTGGACCAGGGCAAAGGCATTCAAGCCGCGACGCCGTCCGATTTCCATCAGATCCGTCCTATGTCACAGGAGAAGGGCGGAGAAGCGACCCGGGGGCTGGAAGTACATGTGGGCAGCGGAACCACCGGAGACCCAGCGTCTGTGGGGTGAACACGTCGGCCTTGACCACGTCGCCGCGGCCGAGCGGGGCTACGAGGGCTGCGGCCCGGCCGAACAGCTCCTGTGGGAGCGGCTGTCCGTCTTCGAGGGCGCCTTCGGCCGGGAGGCCGTCCGCGAGGTCTGCGCCTCCGGGTCGCTGCCCGCCGGGGAGATCCAGGCGGTCTTCGACCGGCTCGCGCCGCTCGCCCTGCTCCCCGTCGACGACCTGTTCGACGGCGAGGACGGGCTGCCCCGCTACTGGATGCCGCACCCGATGCGGGCCGTCGGCGCCCGCCGGCTCACCGCGCGCGGCGACCGCTGGGCCGTCCTGCTGCACCACCGCAGGTGGTGCGTGAAGGTGGCCCGGCGGGCCGCCGACTGGTGGCAGCGGGGCCGCCAGCTCGACGCCCGTGACCTGGCCCTGCGCGAACTCCCGGACCTGGCGGCCGCCATGGACCCGACGACCGCGCCGCTCTCGCCGAGCGCCGAGGCCGAGACGTCCGTCGAGATCGCGGTCGCCCTGTGGTTCCTGTGGGTGTCCTGCGGGCGGATCGCCGAGGGCCGCTCCCGGCTGCGGCACGCCCTCAGCCTGCACCCGGGACCGCCGTCCGCCCGCGGCCTGTGGCTCGCGGCCTTCCTGGAGCTGGAGTCGGGCCGCCCCGAGGACGCCGACCCGCTCCTCGCCCAGGCCTGGGCGGCGGCCGTACGGGACGGCGACGAGCGCTGCCTGTCGCTCCTCGCCCATCTGCGCGGCGCGACCGCCCTCTACCAGGGGCGTACGCGCGCGGCGGCGGGCGAGTTCCGGGAGGCCCTCGACCTGATGGAGGAGCACCCGGAGTTCGGGCCGAGCCGGCAGGCCTGCTGGGTCGGGCTCGCGCTCTCCCTGTGCCGCTCCGACCCGGAGGGCGCGCAGGAGGCGCTGGACGAGGCGGACACGGACCGCGAGAGCCGGCGGGCCTGGGTGGGCCGGGACCTGTGCGCCGACGCCTGGGCGTACCACGTACGGGCCGAACTGGGCGCCTGGGACGGAGATCGGGAGCGTGCCGCGGAGTACGCCCGGCGGGCCCTGCGGGTGCATCTGCGGCTCGGTTCCGCCGTGGGCGCGGCCTGCGCGGCGGAACTCCTCGCCCAGATGCGGGCGATGGACGGGCAGCACGACGCGGCGGCCCATCTCCTGGGCGCGGTCGACCTGTTGCGGACCTCGGTCTTCGACGCCTCGTACCGGCCCTCGGAGTACTGCGTGGCCACGCGCGCGCGTGGCGAGGAGGCCCTCGGGGCGCTCCTCGCCGACCCGGAACTGCGCAGCGCCTACGAGGAGGGCGCGCGACGGGGCCTGTTCGCGCTGTCGTGCGAGGTGTAGAGGCTCGGGGCGGCCGGGGTCACGGCGTGACGATCGGGAAGTGGGCGTCGGGCTTCGTCACGTACGAGAAGAGGCGGGCGAGCAGCGCCGGATCGCCCTCGACGCCGATGCCGAGCTCCTGGACGCCCTTCCCGGCGAGGAGTCCGAGGAGCTGGAGCTTCCCGAGGGTGAGGGTGAGCCCGGCGGGCGTCCGGGGCTCGGCGACGACCCGGTGGGTGAGGGCGCCGTTGTGGAGGGTGAGGCGGTGGCGCTCGCCCGCGTCGGTGGGCGCGCCCTTGAGGTTGGGCGCGCCCGTGTCGGTCAGGACGAGGTCGATCGTCAGGTCGTCGTCCCAGGCGCGCGGCCCGTCGATCCGGATGGCGATCGAGTCGATCAGCATGGGGACGGTGAGGGCCATCGCCATCTCGGGGTTGGTCATGTCGACCATCTCGCCGGTGACGCCCTGGCGGAGCTCCTGGGCGCCGCGCAGGTAGACGTTCCGCCAGGTGGCGTTCTCGGCGCCGCGCCCGAGCTTCTCGTACACCCCGGCGAGGGCCTCCTTCGCCTCCGTGTTCCCGGGGTCGGCGAAGACCACGTGGCCGAGCAGGGTCGCCGCGAAGCGCGGGTCCCCGTCCTCGGCGTAGGCGCGGGCCTTCCGGACGGCCTCGGCGGGGCCGCCGGCCACGTCCACGTACCGCCGCGCGAGCTCCACCGGCGGGTGCTCCCACAGATGGGCCGGGTTGCCGTCGTACCAGCCGAGGTACCGCTGGTAGACCGCCTTGCTGTTGTGGCTGAGCGAGCCGTAGTAGCCGCGGGCGTGCCAGGTCTTCTCCAGGGCGGGCGGCAGCTCGATCCGCTCGGCGATCTCGGTGCCCGTCCAGCCCTCGTTGAGGAGCCGCAGCGTCTGGTCGTGCAGGTACGCGTAGAGGTCGCGCTGTTCGGCCAGGAACCGCACCACGTTGTCATGGCCCCAGGTCGGCCAGTGGTGGGAGGCGAAGCCGACGTCGTACTGCCCGTGGAAGTACTCGATCGCCTCGTCCAGGTAGTGCGCCCAGATCCGGGCGTCGCGGACGACCGCGCCGCGCAGGGTGAGCACGTTGTGCATGTTGTGCGTGGCGTTCTCCGCCAGGCACAGGGCGCGCAGGTCGGGGAAGAGGAAGTTCATCTCGGCCGGGGCCTCGGTGCCCGGCGTCAGCTGGAAGACGATCCGGACGCCGTCGACCGTCTCCTGCTGCCCGGTCTCCGTGATGTCCACGGTCGGCGGGATCAGGCTGATGGTGCCGGTGGAGGTGGCCTGGCCGAGGCCCACCCCGATCTGGCCGTCCGGGGCCTTCGGGAGGCCGACGCCGTACATGTAGCTCGCCCGGCGGGTCATCGCGTTCCCCGCGTACACGTTCTCGCTGACCGCGTGCTCCAGGAACCCGGCGGGCGCGAGGATCGGCACGCCCTCCTCGGTGGCGTCCGGGAGGACGCCTCGGACGCCGCCGAAGTGGTCGCCGTGCGAGTGGGTGTAGATCACGCCGGTGACCGGCCGTTCGCCGCGGTGCTCGCGGTAGAGCGCGAGCGCGGCGGCCGCCGTCTCCACGGAGATCAGCGGGTCGATGACGATCACCCCGCGCTCGCCCTCGACGAGGGTCATGTTGGAGATGTCGAGGCCGCGGACCTGGTAGACGCCCCCGGTGACCTCGTAGAGGCCCTGGCGGGCGGACAGCTGCCCCTGCCGCCACAGGCTGGGGTGCGCGGTGTCCGGGCACTCCGCCTTGAGGAAGGCGTACGCGTCGTTGTCCCAGATCACGCGGCCGTCCCCGGCCCTCACCACACCGGGGACCAGTGCGCCGAGGAAGCCCCGGTCGGCATTCTCGACGTCGGTCGTGTCGTCGAAGGAGGGCAGGGTGTCGCTCATGTGCCAGGTGCTCCGTTCCGCGCGGGCGGGGTCGGCGTACCGGACCATCTGAACACCGGGGTCCCAGGGCCGCACGCCGGAGCGGCGGGGGTGCCGGACCGTGCCTACGCTGGAGGTACGCGTCCCGCTCGGGCGGCACGTGTCCTTCGCGGCGGGACGGAGGTGGCCCATGAGGTCACGCCATCACTTCCACATCGACCACCTCGGGCACTCGGTCTCCGCGACCGTCCAGACCGGGCACACGCCGGTGGTCGAGGTCCTCGTCGACGGCAAGTCGACCGGCTACGCGACGGGCCGGGACGACCGGCCGGTCACCGTCACGATCGAGCTGCCGACCGACCCGCCGACGCCGGCGACCGTCCGCGCGACCCCGGGGCCCGGCGTACCGCGCTGCCTGCTGCTCATGGCCGAGGACGAGGAGCCGCACGTGATGGCACCGAGGCTGTACTGAGCGGTGCGGACCCCCCCCTAGGACAACCAGGCCCTACGACAGCCAGGCCATCCCGATGATCAGGAAGACCACGAAGGCGATGGCCCCGGCCACGGCCGCCGTCTTGCGCGGGCGGCGCCGGGAGAGCTCCGCGAGCGCGCCGCCGCTGCTCGCCGGGGCCTGACGCCGCCGGGTGGACGGCGCGGGCCGGGGCACCGGCGGCCGGTTCATCGGCGGCGGGGTGGGCGCGGGCGTGTGCACCGGCGCGGGCATGGGCATGGGGGCGGCCCCAGTGGGCTGATGGGGCGCGTGAGGCGCATGGGGCGGACCGGCTACGGGGGTGGGCGCGACCCCGGGGTATCCGGCCGTCCCGCGCCAGGCGCCGGACGAGAACCAGTCCGCGATCGCCTGCGCCGGAGGCCGCTGCTCCGGCTGCTTGGCGAGCAGGCTCAGCAGGTACGTCTCGAAGTCGGGCGGCAGCGCGGCCCCGAGCCGACTCGGCGGCACCGGCGGGGTGTCGATGTGCTGGTACAGCAGGGCCGTCGCGGTGTCCGCGCGGAACGGCGGCCGTCCGGTGAGCAGTTGGTAGAGCACGCAGCCCAGCGAGTACACGTCGGAGGCGGGCGACGCGGGCTGCCCGAGGGCCCGCTCGGGCGCGAGGTACAGCCCGGTGCCCACGATCTGACCCGTCGTCGTGAGCGCGGCCGAGGGGTCGTCGACGAAGCGCGCGATGCCGAAGTCGGCCAGCTTGACCGTCCCTTCGCCGTCGACGAGCAGGTTCCCCGGCTTGATGTCCCGGTGCACGACGCCCTGCCGGTGCGCGGCCGCGAGCCCGGCGGCGGCGTGCGCGGCGACGACCGCGGCCCGCTCGGCGGGCAGGACCAGCGGGGTGGAGGGGCTCCCCTGGAGGCTGTCCCCCTCCACCAACTCCATGACCAGGAACAGCTTTCCGTCCCACGTGCCGAAGTCGAAGACGCCCACCACGTGCGGGTGACTCAGCCGCGCGGCGGTCTGCGCCTCCAGGCGGAAGCGGTCGGCGGCCGACGGGTCGGCAACCTGGGCCAGCATCAGCTTCACGGCCACGGGCCGGCCGAGGACCTCGTCGGTGGCCTGCCACACCTCACCCATGCCGCCCCGGCCGATACACACATGAAGCCGATATCGGTCCGCGACCAGCACCTGGAGACCACCCTTTCGACGATCGATCAACCTGACGGAAGAGAACCAGCGTAGAGCCGCCGGCCTCCGCCCCTCGCCGCGCTCCCCCCGTCCGCGCCCCCGAGCGGTGCACGACACCCGTGGTCCGGGTGAACGGCAGGTGTCCCCAGGCGGTTAGCATCGCGGCGTTCGGTGGACCTGGGTGATGAGACGGAGTGGGCTGTGGCGCGACCGCGTGTAGGTGTGGCGGTACTGACGATGGGCACGCGCCCCGCCGAGCTGCGGGCGCTGCTCGACGCCGTGGCGGGGCAGGACGAGCCCGCCGCGCGGATCGTCGTCGTCGGCAACGGCACCGGGTCGCTCCCGGCGCTGCCGGAGGGCGTGACCGGGGTCGAACTCCCCGAGAACCGGGGCGTCTCGGGCGGGCGGAACGTCGCGATCGAGACGCTGCGCTCCTTCGGCGACGTCGACATCGTGGTGGACCTCGACGACGACGGCCTGCTCGTCGACACGGACGTCTTCCGCCGCCTCGCGGACCTGTACGACGGGGACCCGGCGCTCGGCGTCGTGTCGTTCCGCATCGCCGACGAGACCGGCGAGACGCAGCGCCGGCACATCCCGCGCCTGGGCGCGAAGGACCCGCTGCGGGGCGGCGAGGTCACCACCTTCCTGGGCGGCGGCCACGGCCTGTCGATGCGGATGCTCGACGAGATCGGCGGCTGGCCGGAGGACTTCTTCTTCACCCATGAGGAGACCGACCTCGCCTGGCGCGCCATGGACGCGGGCTGGAAGGTCATCTACGAGCCGAAGCTGCTGCTCCAGCACCCGAAGACCAGCCCGGCCCGGCACGCCGTCTACTACCGGATGACCGCCCGCAACCGCGTCTGGCTGGCCAAGCGCAACCTGCCGGCCCTCCTCGTCCCCGTCTACCTGGGCGTGTGGACCCTCCTGACCCTGGCCCGCACCCGCTCCCTGCCGGGCCTCGGCGCCTGGTTCGCCGGCTTCGCCGAGGGCGTTCGCCGCTCCTGCGGCCCCCGCGCCCCGATGCGCTGGACCACGGTCCTCCGCATGACCCGCCTGGGCCGCCCTCCGGTGATCTAGGGACTTCTCCCCTGGGGGCGACCGGTCACGCGCCGGGAGCCCCCAGGGGGCTCCCGGCAGGCTCCCGGAAACGCCTCAGGGGCCCGACCCGCTTTCGCGGATCAGGCCCCTGAGGGTCTTACGGCTGTCGGGGTGGCGGGATTTGAACCCACGACCTCTTCGTCCCGAACGAAGCGCGCTGCCAAGCTGCGCTACACCCCGATGTCGCTGGTTTGTTCTTCACGTCCCGGCGACATCGCTTACTTTAGCCCACGCGCGCGCTCAGACGAAATCCGGTATTCGCGGGGCCTCGGCGCGGGGCGGATGCGGTCCAGGCCGACGAGGCCGAGGCCGAGGACGGAGAAGGCCGCGCCGAGCACGACGGCGTTGACCAGGACGCCTCCGTAGCCGTGGACGGTGACGTCGAGGAACGGGTACGTGTAGCGGGTGGGCGCGTCGGGGGAGAGCAGCGCGCCGCGGACCAGGGCGAAGGCGAAGTAGAGGCCCGGGGCCGCCAGCCACTGGGCGGCGTGGCGCCACCGGAGGGCGCCGGGCGCCGTGAGCAGCAGGAAGTCCAGCGCTGTGCCGATCGGGGTCACGGTGTGCAGGAGCTGGTTGGAGAGGGCCTTCGCGCCGCTCAGGCGGGCGATCTCGGCGGCGGCGTTGAACTCGCTCGCCTCGTTGTCGAGGACCAGGTGGAAGACGAGGCCGACCACGGCGATGCAGAGCAGGGTCCCGCCGGTCCACAGCGCGGGCAGCGGCGGGCGGCGGGTCCAGGCCCGGACGGCGCCCAGGCCGAGGACGACGGCGACGAGGATGTTCGTCCAGACGGTGAAGAAGCTCAGGACGACGAGCACGTTCCCGTACGCGCACTCGATGACCAGGCCCGTCGCCGCGGACGCGGCGATCAGGCCCCGGAAGACCGCCGCCCAGGGGCGGCGGCCGACGGGGGCTATGACGGCGGAGGCCGGCACGGCCGCGGAAGGGGGCGTGAGCATCCCCCCACCGTAAGTGGTCAGGCACGCGCCGTCAGGGTGAGCAGGGTGACCTCGGGCGGGCAGGCGAAGCGGACGGGCGTGAACCGGTTGGTGCCGCAGCCCGCCGAGACGTGGAGGTACGAGGTGCGGTCCTCCACCGTGTGCGTGGAGAGGCCCTTCACCCGGTCCGTGTCCAGGTCGCAGTTGGTGACGAGCGCCCCGTAGAAGGGGACGCACAGCTGGCCGCCGTGGGTGTGCCCGGCGAGGAGCAGCTCGTACCCGTCGGCCGTGAAGGCGTCGAGCACCCGCAGGTACGGGGCGTGCACGACGCCCAGCGTGAAGTCGGCGTCCGTGTCGGGGCCGCCGGCGACCCGCTCGTACCGGTCGCGCTTGATGTGCGGGTCGTCCAGGCCGGTGAAGGCGAGGTCGGCCTGCGGCAGCTTCAGCCGGCCGCGGGTGTTGGTGAGGTTGATCCAGCCGGCCGCGTCGAAACCGTCCCGGAGGTCCTCCCACGGGTTGTGGACGGCGCCGACCACCGGCGGGTTGCCGTTGAGGCCGTGCTTGCCCTGCACCTTCTCCAGGAGGTAGCGGGCGGGGTTGCGCAGCCGGGGCCCGTAGTAGTCGTTGGAGCCGAAGACGTACACGCCCGGGAACTCCATCAGCGGCCCGAGCGCGTCGAGGACCTCCGGCACGGCCTCCGTGTCGGAGAGGTTGTCGCCGGTGTTGACGACGAGGTCCGGGCGGAGCCCCGCGAGGGACTGCAGCCAGGCGCGCTTCTTGCCCTGGCCGCTCACCATGTGGATGTCCGAGACCTGGAGGATCCGCAGGTCGCGCATGCCGCGCGGGAGGACCGGGACCGTCACCCGGCGGAGCCGGAAGGAGCGGGCCTCGATGCCGGCCGCGTAGACGATTCCGGCCGCCGCCGTCGCCGTGAGGCCTGCCGTGATCTTCAGGGGGATGCCGTACCGTGCGCGCATCCCCTTATCGTCGCAGACCCGCCGGGCCGAAATGCGCGGGCGGTCCGGGTGGCGCACCTGCCACACTTGACCCCATGACCACGCTCAAGGCGAAGCTCCAGGACGACCTCAACGCCGCGATCCGGGAGCGCGACGAACTGCGCTCCTCGACCCTGCGGCTCACCATCACCGCGATCACGAAGGAGGAGGTCGCGGGCACGACGAAGCGCGAACTCTCCGACGACGAGGTGCAGAAGGTGATCGCGAAGGAGGCGAAGAAGCGCCGCGAGGCCGCGGACGCCTTCGCCAAGGGCGGTCGCCCCGAGTCCGCCGAGCGGGAGAAGGCCGAGGGCCTCCTCCTCGACGCGTACCTGCCGAAGCAGCTCAGCGACGAGGAGCTCGACGGCATCGTCGCGGCGGCCGTCGAGGAGGCGAAGGCGGCGGGCGCCGAGGGGCCGCGTGCCATGGGCGCCGTCATGAAGATCGTGAACCCGAAGGTGGCCGGCCGGGCCGATGGCGGCCGCGTCGCCGCCGCGGTGAAGAAGCTGCTCGCGGGCTGATCCGCGGAGTCCGTACGCCGCGGAGTCCGTACGCCGCGGAGTCCGTACCCCGCTGAGCACGTGCTCCGCGGCGTATGTACGAGGAAGGGCGCCCCACCTCAGGTGGGGCGCCCTTCCTCGTATCACCGCGTCAGTTCACCGCGTCAGTGGTTTCCGCGGGGCTTGTTGCGTCCGCCCGGGAACAGGTCCGTCGGGAAGGTGAATCCGGGGCTCGGCGTGGTGTCGCCGGGCTTGGCGTCGCCGGGCTTCTTGGGCTTGTTCGGGCCCTCGTCGCCTTCCTTCTCCTCGTCCTTGGGCTTCTCGGCCCGCGGCACGGGGACGGTGACGAAGCCCGGCGTCTGGCCGGCGTCCAGGGCGCCCGTCATCGCGATCTTCCAGATCGGGCCGGGCAGGCAGCCACCGCAGACCTTGTCGTAGTACTCGCCGCCGATGGTGATGTCGTACATCGACTTCTTCTCGCCGACGTCGTCACCGACCCAGACGGCGGTGGACAGGTTCGGGGTGTAGCCGACGAACCAGGCGTCCTTGCGGTCGTTGGTCGTACCGGTCTTGCCCGCGTTGTCGCGGTCGCTCAGGCCGGCCCGGGTACCGGTGCCGTCCTCGACGACGCCCTTCAGCATCTGGTTGATGGTGTCGGCGGTCCGGTCGCTCATGGCCCGCGTGCACTTGGTCTGCGGCACGTTCAGCTTGTCGCCGTTGGCGGTCTTGATCGACTCGATGGCGACCGGGGTGCAGTAGATGCCGCGGTTGGCGAAGGTCGAGTAGACGGCCGCCATGTCGAGCGGGGTGCTCTCGGCGCTGCCGAGGGTGGCGGACGGGATCTGCTTGAGGGGCTTGCCCAGCTCGCGCTCGTAGCCGACGTTCTTCGCCATCGTCAGCGTCTCGCACAGACCGGCCATCTGCTCCAGCTTGGCGAAGTACGTGTTGATGGACTTGCCGAGGGCGCTGGTCATGTCGAAGACGCCCTTCTCCGACTTGGTCTCGTTGTTCACCTCCCAGTTCGCGTAACCGGCCGGCTTGCCGTCGCAGCGCGTGTAGTCGCTCTCGTTCATGTTGATCTGCGCCGGGTCGTTGAAGCTCGTCGCCGGGCTGATGCCCTTCTCGAGCGCCGCCGCCGCCGTGATCGGCTTGAACGTCGAGCCGACCTGGAAGCCGTACGTCGTGCCGCCCATCTTGCTGCCGACGGCGAGGTTGAGCGTCGTCTGGTGCTGCTTCTGGTCCAGGCCGTACGGGCGGGACTGGCCCATCGACAGGATGCGGCCGGTCTTGGGCTGGACCTGCACCACGGAGGCGGCGACCGGGTCGTCCTTGTTGACCTTCGCGATGGCGGCCTCGTTGGCGGCGGCCTGCGCGCGCGGGTCGAGCGTGGTCCTGATGGTGAGACCACCCAGGTTCCACAGCTTCGACCGCTCCTCGGAGGTCTTGCCGAAGACCGGGTCGCTGAGGATCGTCTTGCGGACGTAGTCGCAGAAGAAGCCGGCGCCGTCGACGGCGGTGATGCAGCCGTTCTTCGGCGTCTTGACCTTCAGCTTGATCGGCTTGGCCTTGGCGGCGTCCGCCTCGGCCTGGCTGATGTCCTTCACGTCGGCCATCCGCTGGAGGACCGTGTTGCGGCGCTTGGTCGCTTCCTGGATGTCGTTGATGGGGTCGTAGCGGCTCGGCGACTGCACGAGACCGGCCATCATCGCCGCCTCGCCCAGGTCCAGGTCGGCGGCGTGCTTGGAGAAGTACCGCTGGGAGGCGGCCTCGATGCCGTAGGCCTGCTGCCCGAAGAACGTGATGTTGAGGTAGTTCTCCAGGATCTTCTTCTTGCCCAGCTCCTCCTCGACCTGGATCGCGAACTTCAGCTCGCGGACCTTGCGGCCGATGGTCTGCTGGGTGGCCTGCGCGACCTTCTCGGGGTCGTCACCGGCCTCCTCGACGAAGACGTTCTTCACGTACTGCTGGGTCAGCGTGGAGGCGCCCTGCGAGACCCCGCCCGACTGCGCGTTCCGGTTGATGGCGCGCAGCACGCCCTTGAGGTCGATCGCCCCGTGCTCGTAGAAGCGACCGTCCTCGATCGCGACGATCGCCTTCTGCATGTACGGGGAGATCTTGTCGATCGGCACGACCTTCCGGTCCCGCGAGTACACCGTGGCGATCAGGCCGCCCTCGGCGTCCAGGATCGTGGTGCGCTGACTCAGCGGTGGGGTCTTCAGGTTGGAGGGGATCTCGTCGAACCCCTCGACCGTGCCCTTCGCTGCCAGCCCGAGTGCACCGGCCGCGGGCAGGGCGATGCCCGCCAGCACGGCTCCGGCGAGCACACTGACACCGAGGAACTTGGCGGCCTGCTGGGTCCCGGTCAGACCACCGCCCGAGCGCTTCTTTGCCATGGGGGCAGCCTACGTTCTCATTCGCCGGACACACGTATATGCCTTGGCCTAAGCTGCTCCCAACTGTCACAGCAGTGTGGTCTCGCATCAAGACCCGGGTGTGACATCGGCATGAAAATCCGTGACCCCGAAACACGGGAACCTCATGTCCGATTCCTGTACATGTGTCACGCGGTGTCTGGAATAGGCCCGTCGAGGAAGGGCATGTCCGAGCGGTATGTCCATTACGGCACGTATGTCCTTCGATCACTCCCCTGGGTGATCTGACGCGCACGCATAGTCCGTTCGGACCATTCAAGATTGGGCCCGAAGGGGGTGTTGCGCTGTGCCCACCTTCCGTAACGTCCCAACTGGCAGCGGTGAATATGCCGCTGCCGCCGTGGGGGAGCCTCGATTCGGGAGAGGACGGCGCCGGTATGGGCTGGGTAGCTGACTGGAGTGCGCAGGCGGCCTGCCGCACTACCGATCCGGATGAACTTTTCGTGCAGGGAGCGGCGCAGAACAGGGCAAAGGCGGTGTGTACCGGATGTCCGGTGCGGACCGAGTGCCTCGCCGACGCCCTCGACAACCGCGTGGAGTTCGGCGTGTGGGGCGGCATGACGGAGCGCGAGCGCCGCGCCCTGCTGCGCCGCAGGCCGACCGTCACCTCGTGGCGCCGGCTCCTGGAGACCGCGCGGACGGAGTACGAGCGGGGAGCGGGCCTGCTGCCCGTGGCGATCGAGGACGACGCGACGTACGAGGCGTACGCGGCGGTCGGTTAGGACCGGTCGAGCAACCGTCGGCTAGGAAGCCGGTCGGTGAGGAACCGGTCGGTGAGGAACCGGTCGGTTTGGAAGCCGGTCGGTGAGGAACCGGTCGGCTGGGAAACCGCTCGGCGCCGAGGCGCTCAGCGAGCAGGCTCAGGCCGAGGGCGTCCGCCCCGCCGTGAGCCGGTCACCGATGGCCCGCAGCCCGGCGAGGTCGTGCACATCGCCGGGCAGGGCGGCCACTTCGGTCACCGCCACCTCCGGGTGGAGCGCGGTGAAGCGGTCACGGGTGCGCTGCTCACGCGCGAGCACCCGCATGCGCTCGGCATGCAGGCGCAGGAGTCCCGCGGTGAGATGACGTACGTCCACGTCTGGTGTTTCCTGTGCCGGTTCGGCTGTGGGGGCAGCCTCGGGTACGGGATGTGCGGCGGCGGTGGCGAGATCGTTCGGCTCGGGCACTGTCTCGGGCTCGTGTCCGGACTCGTGCTCCGACTCGGGCTCGGTGGCCGGGGAGCCACCCCCTCCAGCCTTCCCGCCCCCCTGATCCACAATGCGCCCCTCGTCAAGATTTTCCGCAGCGGCCCGCGCCCGCTCGGCCGACAGCCGGGCGGCGCCGCTGCCGTGGACGCGGTTGAGGACGAGACCGGCCAGCGGCATCTCCTCGGCGGCCAGCCGCTCCACGAAGTACGCGGCCTCGCGCAGCGCGTCCCGCTCCGGCGTGGCGACCACGAGGAAGGCCGTGCCCGGAGCCTGGAGCAGTCGGTACGTGGCGTCCGCACGGGTCCGGAAGCCGCCGAACATCGTGTCCATCGCCGCGACGAACGTCTGCACGTCCTTGAGGAACTGACCCCCGAGCAGCTTCCCCAGGGTCCCCGTCATCATCGACATACCGACGTTGAGGAACTTCATCCCGGCCCGGCCGCCGACCTTGGCCGGGGCCATGAGCAGCTTGATGAACTTCCCGTCGAGGAAGGACCCGAGCCGCTTCGGCGCGTCCAGGAAGTCGAGGGCCGACCGGGACGGCGGAGTGTCGACGACGATGAGGTCCCACTCGTCGCGGGCCCGGAGCTGGCCCAGCTTCTCCATCGCCATGTACTCCTGCGTACCGGCGAATCCGGCCGACAGGGACTGGTAGAAGGGGTTCTCCAGGATCGCCCGCGCCCGCTCCGGCTCCGCGTGCGCCTCGACGATCTCGTCGAAGGTCCGCTTCATGTCCAGCATCATGGCGTGCAGTTCGCCGCCGTCGGAGCCCTTGATGCCGTCGACCTTGCGGGGCGTGTTGTCGAGGGAGTCGATGCCCATGGACTGGGCGAGCCGGCGCGCCGGGTCGATGGTGAGGACCACGACCCGCCGTCCGCGCTCCGCCGCCCGCACGCCGAGCGCCGCCGCCGTGGTCGTCTTGCCGACCCCGCCTGCCCCGCAGCACACGATGATGCGGGTTCCCCGGTCGTCGAGCAGCGGATCGAGCTCCAGGAGCGGAGGGCGGTCGAGCCCGGGTGCCTCGGCCCCGCCTTCGCTCGCGGCGCCGGGTCCGCCCTGCGGGGCGGACCGGTTCGCGGCGTCGGGGCCGTCTGCCGCAGCGGGCCCGGTCACTGCGTCGGGACCGTCCGCCGCGTCCGGCCCCGCCACGGCGTCGGGCTCCGCCACGGCGTCGGAGCCGTCCGCGGCGCCAGCCTTCTCCGTCACGCGCCCACCCCTTGCTTCCGCAGTTCCTTCGCCAGCCGGTAGAGCCCGGCGATGTCCGCCCCGTCCCCCAGGAAGGGGAGTTCGTACGAGGGGACGCCGACGCCGTCCAGGACCGCGCGCTGCGTCCGCTCCAGCTCCACCCGCCGCGCGTGCTCGGACGCCTCGTCGAGGAGCGGCTCGACCAGGCGCGTGCCGCCCGTGACGCCGGCGGCGGCCAGGGTCCGCGCGATCGCGTCCCGGTGGTCGCCGGAGGCGGCCCGTACCGCCGCCTCGTCGAGGACGTGCGGGCGCACCATGTTCACCACGACCCGCCCCACCGGCAGCTCCGCGGCCCTCAGCTCCGCGATGCCGTCCGCGGTCTCCTGGACCGGCATCTCCTCCAGGAGGGTCACCAGGTGCACCGCCGTCTCGGGGGACTTGAGGACCCGCATGACGGCCTGCGCCTGGTTGTGTATCGGGCCGATCCTCGCCAGGCCCGCGACCTCGTCGTTCACGTTGAGGAAGCGGGTGATGCGGCCGGTCGGCGGCGCGTCCATGACCACGTGGTCATAGGTGGGGCGGCCGTCCTTCTCGCGCCGCCGCACCGCCTCGCACGCCTTGCCGGTCAGCAGCACGTCCCGGACGCCCGGCGCTATCGTCGTCGCGAAGTCGATCGCGCCGAGCTTCTTCAGGGCCCGCCCCGCACTGCCCAGTTTGTAGAACATCTGGAGGTAGTCGAGGAGCGCGCGCTCGGCGTCGATCGCCAGCGCGTACACCTCTCCGCCGCCCGGGGCGACGGCGATCTTGCGCTCCTCGTACGGAAGGGCTTCCGTCTCGAAGACCTGTGCGATGCCCTGCCTGCCTTCGACCTCGACGAGGAGGGTCCGCTTCCCCTCCGTCGCGAGGGCGAGGGCGAGGGCGGCGGCGACCGTCGTCTTACCGGTACCGCCCTTGCCGCTGACGACCTGGAGCCTGCTCACGCTGTCGAGCCTAACCACTGGCGGCCGCGTGCAATCAGCGGACCGCCCCGGAGAAGCCACCTAGGGGCTGCCTCGGGGTGCTTCGGGGCCCACCTCGGCGGACAGCCAGGCGGCAGCGGATACAGTCGGCCCCATGACCAAGTGGGAGTACGTCACGGTGCCGCTTCTGGTGCACGCGACCAAGCAGATTCTGGACACCTGGGGCGAGGACGGCTGGGAGCTCGTCCAGGTCGTGCCCGGGCCGAACAACCCCGAGCAGCTCGTGGCCTACCTGAAGCGGGCCAAGGCGTGAGCGGGGCCGTCGAGGCGCGGATCGCCGAGCTCGGCCTGACCCTGCCCGAGGTCGTGCCGCCCCTCGCCTCCTACCAGCCGGCCGTGCAGTCCGGCGTGTACGTCTACACCTCGGGCCAGCTCCCGATGGTGGCGGGCAAGCTTCCGCTGACCGGCAAGGTCGGCGCCGAGGTCACGCCGGAGGAGGCCAAGAACCTGGCCGCCACCTGCGCCCTCAACGCGCTCGCGGCCGTGAAGTCGGTCGCCGGTGACCTCGACCGCATCAAGCGCGTCGTGAAGGTCGTCGGCTTCGTCGCCTCCGCCGCCGACTTCACGGGTCAGCCCGGCGTCATCAACGGCGCCAGCGAGCTGCTCGGCGAGATCCTCGGCGACAAGGGCGTGCACGCGCGCAGCGCCGTCGGCGTGGCCGTGCTGCCGCTCGACGCGCCGGTCGAGGTCGAGGTCCAGGTCGAGCTCGTCGAGGCCTGACATCCCGAACGGATGCGGAGAGCCGGTTTTCCACAGGTGTGGGAAACCGGCTCTCGTGCATTCCGATGCTTGCGCATAGCATCCGGCCATGTCGAATGGTCAGTCGAAGCAGGCGAAGCAGGCGAACGGGCAGTGGTACCCGGCGGAATGGCCCGACCGCATCCGTGCCCTCGCCGCCGGTGAGCTCACCCCCGTGACGCCCCGGCGCGCCGCCACCGTGCTGCTCCTGCGGGACGGGGCCGCCGGACCCGACGTCCACATGCTGCGCCGCCGCACCTCGATGGCCTTCGCGGGCGGTGCGTACGCCTACCCCGGCGGCGGCGTCGACCCGCGCGACGAGCAGCCGGTGCGCTGGGCGGGCCCGTCCCTGGAGGCCTGGGCGGCCCGGCTCGGCCTCGACGACCCGGCGCAGGCCCAGGCCGTGGTCTGTGCCGCCGTGCGCGAGACGTTCGAGGAGGCGGGCGTGCTGCTCGCCGGGGAGACCGAGGACGGCGTCGTCGGCGACACGACCGGCGAGGACTGGGAGCGGGACCGGCAGGCGCTCGTCGCCCGGGAGCTGCCCTTCGCCGACTTCCTCGACCGGCGCGGCCTCGTCCTGCGCTCGGACCTGCTGGGCGCGTGGGCCCGCTGGATCACCCCGGAGTTCGAGCAGCGCCGGTACGACACCTGGTTCTTCGTGGCGGCGCTCCCGGCCGGGCAGCGCACCCGGGACGTCTCCGGGGAGGCGGACCGCACGGTCTGGATCCGCCCGGCGGAGGCCGCCGGCGGCTACGACCGGGGCGAGCTGATGATGATGCCGCCGACGATCTCGACCCTGCGCAGCCTGGAGGCGTACGGGACGGCCGCCGAGGCGCTGGAGGCGGCGGGGGAGCAGGACATGGCCCCCGTCCTCGCACAGGCGCGTCTGGAGGGCGACGAGCTGGTCCTGAGCTGGCCGGGGCACGAGGAGTTCACCAAGGTCATCCCCGCCGGGGGTGAGCGATGAGTGACGCCGCCGCCCTGCCCGGCCAGCCGCGCGGCCTCGTGGAGTCCGGGCCCGCGACCGCCCGCGCCGTGAACGTCCTCGCGCCGAACCCGTCCGCGATGACCCTCGACGGCACCAACACCTGGCTGCTCTCCGAGCCCGGCTCCGGCCTTGCCGTCGTCGTCGACCCGGGGCCGCTCGACGAGGGCCATCTGCGCCATGTGATCGACGCCGCCGAGAAGCTCGGCAAGCGGGTCGCGCTGACCCTGCTGACGCACGGCCACCCGGACCACGCGGAGGGCGCGGGCCGTTTCGCGGAGCTGACCGGGACGGCCGTGCGGGCCCTCGATCCCGCGCTTCGGCTCGGCGACGAGGGGCTCGGCGCCGGGGACGTGGTGACCGTCGGCGGCCTGGAGCTGCGGGTCGTCCCGACGCCCGGCCACACCTCGGACTCGCTCTCGTTCCACCTGCCGGCCGACCGGGCGGTGCTGACGGGCGACACGATCCTGGGGCGCGGGACGACGATGGTCGCGCACCCGGACGGGCGGCTCGGGGACTACCTGGACTCGCTGCGGCGGCTGCGCTCGCTGACCGTCGACGACGGGGTGCACACGGTCCTGCCGGGGCACGGGCCGGTCCTGGAGGACGCGCAGGGGGCCGTGGAGTTCTACCTGGCACACCGGGCGAGCCGGCTGGCCCAGGTCGAGACGGCGGTCGAGGCCGGGCACCGGACGGCGGCGGAGGTCGTCGCCCATGTGTACGCGGACGTGGACCGCTCCCTGTGGCCGGCGGCCGAGCTGTCCGTACGGGCACAGCTGGAGTACCTGAGGGAGCGCGGCGGCCTGACCTGATCCACGGGGGCCCCGGGTGCGGTGCCGGGGCCGGGGCTTGTGACGCGGGACCCGGAACCGCTCGGGCTTTCCCCGTGTCTTACGCTCCGCTTATATCTGGCCGTAGCTTCGGGGGGATCGCCCGTGTTCGTCTTCGCCATCCTGCTGTTCATAGCCGCAGTGGTGCTCTTCTTCGTCGGCCGTTCCAACGACTCCAAGGGGCTGAAGTTCGGCGCCCTCGGCGCGCTCCTGGCCGGCCTCTTCTCGCTGGCCGTGAGCATGACCTACGTGATCAGCGCGTACGAGGTCGGCGTGCCGGTCGCCTTCGGCAAGGTGGGCCAGCCGATGACCTCGGGCATGCACGTGAAGTCGCCGTTCACGGACGTCACGACCTTCTCGACCCGCCCGGTCGACCTCAACCTCTCCGACAAGGACGTGGTCGAGGTCCGCTCCTCGCAGGGCGGTGTCATGTACGTCGAGCTGACGGTGAAGTGGTCCGTCGACCAGGCCAAGGCCGTCGAGCTCTACAAGCTCGCGGGCAGCGAGGACGCCATCCAGCAGCGGCTGGTCTACCCGGACAGCCGTGAGATCGTCCGCAACGTCTTCGCCCGCCACACCAGCGAGGAGGGGTACGCCTCCGACCGCGAGGGCATCAACGCCGAGATCGGCACCCTGATCAAGGAGCGCCTGGCCCCGCGCGGCATCGACGTGACCACGGTCAACCTGCGCAACGTGAAGCCCTCGGACGCCCTCCAGGGCCAGATCGACCGCAAGATCCAGCAGGAGCAGGCCACCGAGCGGGCCATCGAGGCTTCCCGTACCGCCAAGGCCGAGTCCGACCGCCGTCGCATCGAGGCGGAGGGCATCGCCCGCGCCAACAAGATCCTCAACGACTCGCTGACGGACAAGGTCCTGATGAACCAGTGCATCGACGCGTACAAGGAGGCCGCGGCGAAGAACCCGGTCTACGCGGTGCCCTGCGGGAGCGGCGGCTCCGCCCCGGTGATCGTGGACGGCACGAAGCGCTGACCGTCCGCCAGGACGCGGAAAGGCCGCCCAGGTCCTCGGACCGGGGCGGCCTTTCCGTGCGTACGGAGGTGCTTACCGCGAGCGCTTCGCGAGGCGCTCCACGTCGAGCAGGATCACGGCGCGGGCCTCCAGGCGCAGCCAGCCGCGCTGGGCGAAGTCGGCGAGCGCCTTGTTGACCGTCTCGCGGGAGGCGCCGACCAGCTGGGCCAGCTCTTCCTGGGTGAGGTCGTGGACGACGTGGATGCCCTCCTCCGACTGCACGCCGAAGCGGCGCGACAGGTCGAGGAGCGCGCGGGCGACACGGCCCGGGACGTCGGAGAAGACCAGGTCGGACATCTGGTCGTTGGTCTTGCGGAGGCGGCGGGCGACGGCGCGCAGCAGCGCGGTGGCCACCTCGGGGCGGGCGTTCAGCCAGGGCTGGAGGTCGCCGTGGCCCAGACCGAGCAGCTTGACCTCGGTCAGCGCGGTCGCCGTGGCGGTGCGCGGGCCCGGGTCGAAGAGGGACAGCTCGCCGATGAGCTCGCCGGGGCCGAGGACGGCCAGCATGTTCTCGCGGCCGTCGGGGGACGTGCGGTGCAGCTTCACCTTGCCCTCGGTGACCACGTACAGGCGGTCACCGGGGTCGCCCTCGTGGAAGAGCGCGTCGCCACGGGCGAGCGTCGCCTCACTCATCGAGGCGCGCAGCTCGGCAGCTTGCTCGTCATCGAGCGCCGCGAAGAGCGGGGCGCGCCGCAGAACGTCGTCCACGAGTTCTCTCCTACTGTCGACCTGCTCAAAGGACCTGGATCCCATGATGCCGGACGCACAAAACAGTGCGATCAATCACAACAAGTTTGACGTACTGAGTCGCTCGTCCGTACGTCAGGGGCCCGATTGGGCTCTGATCGGCCACGCCCGGGGCGGATGTCGACGGCGGCGCCTAGGCTGGCCGGGTGTCCAACTCGCCGGTGAGAGCGCAGGCCAAGGGGGCTGAAAGAGTGTCGGGCGAAGGTAATTCCGCTGTGGGCGAACACGGCGTGTCGAAACGGGCAAAAGGTGCAAAAGGGAAGGCTGTGAGGCCTGTGAAGACCCCCGCGCCGACCGACCCCGCCACGCCCACGAAGCCCGCCCGCGCCGCGAAGGCCGCAGAGCCCGGTAAGCCCGCCCGGCCCGCGAAGGCCGCAGCGCCCGCCCGCGCCGCCAAGCCGGCCGCCCCCGCGAAGCCCGCCCGCGCCGCCAAGCCCGCCGAGCCCGAGTCGCGGCTCGCGATGGTGCGCCGGGCGCGCCGGATCAACCGGGAGCTGGCCGAGGTCTACCCGTACGCCCATCCGGAGCTCGACTTCCGCAACCCCTTCGAGCTGCTCGTCGCCACGGTCCTCTCGGCGCAGACCACCGACCTGCGGGTCAACCAGACCACCCCGGCCCTCTTCGCGAAGTACCCCACGCCCGAGGACCTCGCCGCGGCCGTGCCCGAGGAGGTCGAGGAGCTGATCCGGCCGACCGGCTTCTTCCGCGCCAAGACCAAGTCGATCATGGGCCTGGCCGCCGCCCTCAGGGACGACTTCGACGGGCAGGTCCCCGGCCGCCTGGAGGACCTCGTCAAGCTCCCCGGCGTCGGCCGCAAGACCGCCTTCGTCGTCCTCGGGAACGCCTTCGGGGTCCCGGGCATCACCGTCGACACCCACTTCATGCGCCTCGCCCGGCGCTGGCGGTGGACCGAGTCCGACGACCCGGTGAAGATCGAGGCCGAGGTCGCCACGATCTTCCCGAAGAGCGAGTGGACGATGCTCTCGCACCGGGTGATCTTCCACGGCCGCCGGATCTGCCACGCCCGCAAGCCCGCGTGCGGCGCCTGCCCGATCGCCCACCTCTGCCCGGCGTACGGCGAGGGCGAGACCGACCCCGAGAAGGCGAGGAAGCTGCTCAAGTACGAGATGGGCGGCTTCCCCGGCCAGCGGCTCAACCCGCCGCCCGGCTACCCGGGCCGCCCGGCGCCCCCACTGGGCGGCGGAGCGGCACCCGGCGGCGAGGCCTGAACACGCCGAGTGAACGCACGCGCAGAGTGAACACGCCGAGCGAACACGCCGAGTGCACCCGCCGCCGGGAACGAACCCGTCCATCGATCGCGTTGACAACCACGGGGGTGCCCATGACGCGCACTGACGAAGAGATCCACGGGCCCGGCACGGCCGGGCTGCTCAGCAGGGACGGGCTGCCCGACTGGCTCGGGCCCGTCGACCGGGCCGCCCGCACGGTCAGGCCCGAGCAGCTGAGCAGATTCCTGCCGCCCGAGAGCGGCGCCGGCCGCCAGTCCGCCGTCCTCGTCCTCTTCGGCGAGGGCGAGCGCGGGCCCGAGCTGCTGCTCATGGAGCGCTCCGGCAGCCTCCGCTCGCACGCCGGGCAGCCCTCCTTCCCCGGCGGCGCCCTCGACCCCGAGGACGGCGACCCGGCGGACGGCGGCCTGCTGCGCGCCGCCCTGCGCGAGGCCCAGGAGGAGACCGGCCTCGACCCGGAGGGCGTGCAGCTCTTCGGCGTGCTCCCCCAGCTCTACATTCCGGTCAGCGGCTTCGTCGTCACCCCCGTCCTCGGCTGGTGGCGCGACCCCAGCCCGGTCGGCGTCGTCGACCCCGGCGAGACCGCCCGCGTCTTCACCGTCCCCGTGGCGGATCTCACGGACCCCGCGAACCGCGCGACCTCCGTCCACCCGCTCGGCCACGAAGGCCCCGCGTTCCTCGTCGCATCCGCTCTGGTCTGGGGTTTCACGGCCGGCGTCATCGACAAGCTGCTCCACTTCGCCGGCTGGGAGCGCCCCTGGGACCGGTCCAAGAAGGTCCCGCTCGACTGGCGGTCATGACAGGCTGACCTTCGGGCGGACCGGCCTTCGGGCCGACTGACCCCGGGCGACCGGAAACGAATCTGCGAGGCTATTGACGGTGAACGTGCTGGACATCTTGTTGCTGCTCGCCGCCGTGTGGTTCGCGATCATCGGTTACCGCCAGGGATTCGTCGTCGGCATCCTCTCGGTGATCGGCTTCCTCGGCGGCGGTCTCGTCGCCGTTCTGCTGCTGCCGATCCTCTGGGACCAGCTGACCGACAACAGCGAGGTCTCGACCACGGCCACCGTCGTGTTCGTGATGATCGTCATCGTCAGCGCCTCCGTCGGCCAGGCCTTCACCACCCACCTCGGCAACAAGCTGCGCCGCCACATCACCTGGTCGCCGGCCCGCGCCCTGGACGCCACCGGCGGCGCCCTCGTCAACGTCGTCGCGATGCTGCTCGTCGCCTGGCTGATCGGCTCCGCCCTCGCCCGTACCTCACTGCCCACCCTGGGCAAGGAGGTGCGGAACTCCAAGGTGCTGCTCGGCGTGGAGCAGGTGATGCCGGATCAGGCCTCCGGCTGGTTCGACGACTTCAGCTCCACCCTGGCCCGCAGCGGCTTCCCCCAGGTGTTCAGCCCCTTCGCGAACGAGCCGATCACCCCGGTCACCCCGCCCGACCCGGCGCTCGCCCACAGCCCCGTGGCCGCCCGCGCGCAGCGCTCCATCGTGAAGGTCGTCGGCACCGCGCAGAGCTGCGGCAAGGTCCTCGAAGGCACCGGCTTCGTCTTCGCCGACCGCCGCATCATGACCAACGCGCACGTCGTCGGCGGCGTCGACGAGCCGACCGTCCAGATAGGCGGCGAGGGCAAGCTCTACGACGCCAAGGTCGTCCTCTACGACTGGCAGCGCGACATCGCCGTCCTGGACGTGCCGGGCCTGCGGGCCACGCCGCTGGCCTTCACCGACGAGGACGCCCGCAGCGGCGACGACGCGATCGTCGCCGGATTCCCGGAGAACGGCTCGTACGACGTGCGCTCGGCCCGTGTGCGCGGCCGCATCAGCGCCAAGGGCCCCGACATCTACCACCGCGGCGATGTGCGCAGGGACGTGTACTCGCTGTACGCGACGGTCCGCCAGGGCAACTCCGGCGGTCCGCTCCTCACCGAGGAAGGCGAGGTGTACGGCGTGATCTTCGCCCGCTCCCTTGACGACGCGAACACCGGATACGCCCTGACGGCCGACGAGATCCGTGAGGACATCGAGCGCGGCCGGACCGCCGACCAGCAGGTCGACACCCAGACCTGCGCCCTGTGACCCCCGGCTCTACGGAGCGCTACGCGGTGTCTCTGGGATGCCGGAGCCGGGCCGAGACCCAGCGGGCCCGGCGGCGCAGGATGCGCGAGATCCCCACCCCTTGCGCCGCGTGGCCCGGGTCCCCGGGGCCACCCCTCTCGCGGGAGCCCGGCCCCGTGGCCGAGCGGCGGTCGCGTGCTGTCGTGTCACCGTAGTCGTGCGTCCAGCCCATACTTCGACGTCTGCCCGGGGGCCAAGGTCGGTAACCGCCCCGGGGCCCGCCAATTGGAGTATGCGCGGGGCACATGGCCGTTCGACGCAAGCCTGTACGCCGGTTCCGTGCAATGCCTGTACGCCGGGCCGTGCAATGCCTGTACGCCGGTGCCGTGCAAGCTCGCACGCCGAAGCCGTCCCTGAAAGGGGCTCAGCGGTCGGGCTCGGGGTCCTTCAGCCAGTTGACGAGCTCCGCGGTGAAGGCCACCGGGTCCTCCTCGTGCGGGAAGTGCCCGAGGCCGTCGAAGAGCCGCCAGCGGTACGGCGCCTCCACGTACTCGCCGGACCCCGCGGCGCTGCGGGTCCGCATCACCGGGTCGAGGGAGCCGTGCAGATGGAGCGTCGGCACCCGGACCGGCCGCTTCATGCGCCGGTTGAACTGGATGCCGTCCGGGCGGGCCAGTGACCGCACCATCCAGCGGTACGGCTCGATCGAGCAGTGCGCCGTCGACGGGACGCACATCGCCCGCCGGTACACCTCGACGGCCTCCTCGTCGACCGGCTTCGGACCCGACCAGTCCCGGATCAGCTCGCCCACGAGCGCGCCGTCGTCCGCGACGAGCTGACGCTCCGGCAGCCACGGCCGCTGGAAGCCCCACACGTGCGAACCGGCCCGCGACTGGGCGAAGTCGGAGAGCATCGCCGAGCGCCAGCGGCGCGGGTGCGGCATCGAGGAGACCACGAGCCGGCGCACCAGCTTCGGCCGCATGACGGCGGCCGTCCAGGCGAGGTAGCCGCCCAGGTCGTGCCCGACGAGCGCCGCGTCCGGCTCGCCCAGGGAGCGGATGACCCCGGTGATGTCGAGGGCCAGGTTGGCGGGGTCGTAACCCCGCGGCGTACGGTCGCTGCCGCCGACCCCGCGCAGGTCCATCGCGACCGCCCGGAATCCGGCCTCGGCGAGGGCGGGCAGCTGGTGGCGCCAGGTCCACCAGAACTGCGGGAAGCCGTGCAGGAGCAGCACCAGCGGGCCGTCGCCCATCTCGGCGATGTGGAAGCGGGCGCCGTTGGCGGCCACGTCACGGTGCGTCCACGGCCCGTCGAGCCGTACGGGCCCGCCGTTGCCGCTGCTGCTCTCGGGGAGGGTCATACGGACGAGCGTGCCACAGTGGAGGCCTTGTCAAGGGCCGGCCGCTGCGCCGGACGGGGGTGCGGCTTCGCGTTCTGCATGATCGCCGCGGTCTGCTTGGCGGAGGCGATGGACTTCTCCGGCGGCTTGACCTTCTTGAACTTGGTGTACGCGATCAGGCCGAGCAGGCCCGCGACCAGCACGTTGAAGGCGAAGGACAGCAGGAAGCACCAGACGAGGTTCCAGCCCCCGTTGCCGTTGTGCCCGCCGGTCCAGGTGTTGATGGCGTACGCGAGCGCGAAGCTCAGCATCGGCAGCGAGAAGAGCAGCACCACGGCGGCCGCGATGCCCGCCGCGCTGCCGATCGCGCCACGCTTGACGTCCTGTCGGATCTCGGCCTTGGCCAGGGCGATCTCGTCGTGCACCAGCGCGGACATCTCGGCGGTCGCCGAGGCGACCAGCTGACCGAGGCTGCGCTCGGTGCCGTCGAACGGGTCGCTCATCGCTGCTCCCTCTCCTTGTGTCTACGGTCCGACTCAGATCATGCCGGACGGTCGGCCCCGTCGCGCGATGCCCCCGCCAGTTGGGCGCGCTGCCGGTGCTCCGCGGCCTTCCGCTCGTAGATCTCGGCCATCCGCAGGTGGTACTCCGGGTTGTCCTCCTCGTAGATGTCGGGGATGCCGTCCTCGTCCTCGTCGCGCTCCTCGTCGGCGCAGAGCGCCTGGTACGTGCGGACCCGCAGCTTCAGCAGGACGGAGGCGAGGACGGCCGCGGTGAGCGAGCCGATCAGGACGGCGGCCTTCACCTCGTCGGTGAGGACGTCGTCCCCGGCGAAGGCCAGCTCGCCGATGAGCAGCGAGACGGTGAAGCCGATCCCGGCGAGGGTGGCGACGGCGAACACGTCCGGCCAGGCCAGGTCCGGATTGAGCTCCGCCCGGGTGAAGCGGGCGGCGAGCCAGGTGCCGCCGAAGATGCCGATCGTCTTGCCGACGACGAGACCGAGGACCACGCCGAGGGTGACCGGCTGGGTGAAGACGTCGTGGATCGCGCCGCCGGAGATGCTGACCCCGGCGGAGAACAGCGCGAAGAGCGGGACGGCGAGCCCGGCCGAGAGCGGCCGGACCAGGTGCTCGATGTGCTCGCCGGGGGAGTGCTCCTCGCCCTCGCGGGTGGTGCAGCGCAGCATCAGGCCCATGGCGACGCCGGCGATGGTGGCGTGGACGCCGCTGTTGTACATCAGGCCCCAGATGACCAGGGCCAGCGGCACGTACACGTACCAGCCGCGGACTTCCTTGCGGAGCAGCACCCAGAAGACGACGAGTCCGGCGAGGGCGCCGCCGAGCGCGGCGAAGTTCAGGTCGCTGGTGAAGAAGATCGCGATGATCAGGATCGCGAACAGGTCGTCGACGACGGCGAGGGTCAGCAGGAAGGCGCGCAGCGCGGACGGCAGCGAGGTGCCGATGACGGCGAGGACGGCGAGCGCGAAGGCGATGTCGGTCGCGGTGGGCACGGCCCAGCCGTCCAGGGAGCCGCCGCCGACGGTGTTGACCAGGGTGTAGACGAGGGCGGGGGCCGCCATCCCGCAGAGCGCGGCGACGACCGGGAGCATGGCGGCCTTGGGGTCGCGCAGCTCGCCCGCGACGAGTTCGCGCTTGAGCTCGATGCCGGCGACGAAGAAGAAGACCGCCAGGAGGCCGTCGGCCGCCCAGTGCTGGATCGACAGGTCGAGGCCGAGGGCGGCGGGGCCTATGTGGAAGTCGCTGGCGGTCTCGTAGCTCGCGCTCAGCGGGGAGTTCGCCCAGACGAGCGCGGCGACGGCGGCGAGGAGCAGCAGGACGCCGCCGACGGTCTCGGTGCGCAGCGCGTCGGCGATGTAGCGCCGCTCGGGCAGCGAGAGACGGCCGAGGAACTTGCGGTCGTTGGGCACGGACACGTGGGAGACCTCCGTCGGGCGGGCAGGGCGAAGCACATGCCGACCAGACTTCCCGGCGCACCTGGGTCTTTCTATCGCGTTCCTGACGCGATCCTTACTTTACCTAACGAGCCCCGGTCGTGTCCGGCGAGATTCACTTTATGGAGGTTCGGGGCTTTCGTCCCCTTGGGGGGCGGGCACGGGCGGGCATGGAAAACGCCCGCCCCGAGCGGCTCGGGGCGGGCGTTCGCGCTGGTTGCGGGTCAGTCCTCGCTGGACGCGGCCGGCAGCTGGGTCTGGATGAGCGACATGACCGAGGAGTCGGTCAGGGTGGTGACGTCACCCAGCTCGCGGTTCTCCGCGACGTCGCGCAGCAGACGGCGCATGATCTTGCCCGAGCGGGTCTTCGGGAGCTCCGCCACCGGCAGGATCCGCTTCGGCTTGGCGATCGGGCCGAGGGTCGCGCCCACGTGGTTGCGCAGTTCGGCGACGAGGTTCTCCGCCGCGTCAGCGGATGATGTCACCGTCTCGCTGGCCGTGCCGCGCAGGATGACGAAGGCGACGATCGCCTGACCGGTCGTCTCGTCGGCGGCGCCGACGACGGCCGCCTCGGCGACGGACGGGTGCGAGACGAGGGCCGACTCGACCTCGGTCGTCGAGATGTTGTGACCCGAGACGAGCATGACGTCGTCGACCCGGCCGAGCAGCCAGATGTCGCCGTCCTCGTCCTTCTTGGCGCCGTCACCGGCGAAGTACTTGCCCTCGAAGCGGGACCAGTACGTGTCGATGTAGCGCTGGTCGTCGCCCCAGATGGTGCGGAGCATCGCGGGCCACGGCTCGGTGAGGACCAGGTAACCGCCGCCGCCGTTCGGGACCTCGTTCGCCTCGTCGTCGACGACGGTGGCGGAGATGCCCGGCAGCGGGCGCTGGGCGGAGCCCGGCTTGGTCTCGGTGACGCCCGGCAGCGGCGAGATCATCATCGCGCCGGTCTCGGTCTGCCACCAGGTGTCCACGATCGGGGTCTTGTTCGCGCCGATGTGCTCGCGGTACCAGATCCAGGCCTCGGGGTTGATCGGCTCGCCGACGGAGCCGAGCACGCGGAGGCTGGACAGGTCGAACTTCGCGGGGATGTCGTCTCCCCACTTCATGAACGTGCGGATCGCGGTGGGCGCCGTGTAGAGGATCGTGACGCCGTACTTCTGCACGATCTCCCAGAACCGCCCCTGGTGCGGGGTGTCCGGCGTGCCCTCGTACATGACCTGCGTCGCGCCGTTGGCCAGCGGGCCGTAGACGATGTACGAGTGCCCGGTGACCCAGCCGATGTCGGCGGTGCACCAGAAGACGTCGCTCTCCGGCTTGAGGTCGAAGACGGCGTGATGGGTGTACGCGGCCTGGGTGAGGTAGCCGCCGGAGGTGTGCAGGATGCCCTTCGGCTTCCCCGTGGTGCCCGAGGTGTACAGGATGAAGAGCGGGTGCTCGGCCGGGAACGCCTCCGGGGTGTGCTCGGCGGACTGGCGGGCGACGATGTCGTCCCACCAGACGTCCCGGCCCTCGGTGAAGGCGGTGTCCTGGCCCGTACGGCGGACCACGAGGACGTGCTCGACCTGCGGGCACTTGGCGACGGCCTCGTCGATGGCCGGCTTGAGGGCGCTCGGCTTGCCGCGGCGGTAGCCGCCGTCGGCGGTGACGATCACCTTGGCGTCGGCGTCCTGGATGCGGGAGGCGACGGCGTCGGCCGAGAAGCCGCCGAAGACCACCGAGTGGGCGGCGCCGACACGGGCGCAGGCCAGCATCGTGATGGCCGCCTCGGGGATCATCGGCAGGTAGACGGCGACCCGGTCGCCCTTGCGGACGCCCAGCTCGGTGAGGGCGTTGGCGGCCCGGGAGACCTCGTCCTTGAGCTCGGCGTAGGTGATCGCGCGGCTGTCGCCGGGCTCGCCCTCGAAGTGGATGGCGACCCGGTCGCCGTGGCCGGCCTCGACGTGCCGGTCGACGCAGTTGTACGCCACGTTCAGCTCGCCGTCCGCGAACCACTTGGCGAACGGCGGGTTCGACCAGTCGAGGGTCTCGGTCGGCTCGGTGGCCCAGCTGAGCCTCCTGGCCTGCTCGGCCCAGAAGCCCAGCCTGTCCGCCTTGGCCTGCTCGTACGCCTCCGCCGTCACATTGGCGTCCGCGGCCAGCTCGGTGGGCGGCGCGAACCGCCGCTCTTCCTTGAGCAGGTTGGCCAAGGATTCGTTGCTCACGACATCTCCCTTTCCCAGGGCGTCCTCTGTGCGTATGTGTCCCGCGTCATAGCTCATCAGTCAGAGGCCCGGGTGACAAGACCATCCAGGGAATTGGTTTAGACCTGTGAGCGGATTGACGTGCGGTGGCCCCTTCGTCCCGAGCGGTGGGAGAAGGGGCCACACAGTCTCACGGCCGGGCGGACCGAAAGGTTCAGGACGCGCGCGCGGCTTCGAGGCGGCCGGGCGCTGCCAGGAGGTCGGGCGCTTCGAGGTGGTCGGTCGCCTTGAGGTGGTCGGGCGCTTCGAGGTGGTCGGTCGCCTTGAGGTGGTCGGGCGCTTCGAGGTGGGCCGCCGCCTTGAGGTGGTCGGGCGCCTCGAGGTGGTCCGTCGGCAGCACCTGGGTGAAGACGTCGTCGTAGCTGTGCACCTCGTCCGTCCCGGAGAGCAGATACGCCTGCGCCTCGCCGACGTGGAAGTACACGCCGTGCAGCGTGAGCGTGCCCTCGGCCAGCCGGCGCGCCACCGACTCGTACGCCCGCAGGTGCTCCAGCTGCTGGACCACATTGGTCAGGCAGAGCTGCTCGACCGCGTCGGCCGGAAGGCGCCCGGAGATCCGGGCCCAGGCGTGGCGCCGGCTCGCCATCCGCTCCAGGCTGGGCCGGCCGTGGCGCAGCCAGCGGCGGAGCGGGGTCGGCGGGTCGTCCGGACTGCCGCCGAGCAGGGCCTGCATCGCGCCGCACCCGGAGTGGCCGCAGACGGTGATCGACGCGACCCGCAGCACCTCCACCGCGTACTCGATCGCCGCCGCCACCGAGTCGTCCCCGCTCTCCTCGCCGGGCAGCGGGACGAGATTGCCGACGTTGCGCACGGTGAAGAGGTCGCCGGGGCCGCTGGAGGTGATCATGCTGGTGACGAGACGGGAGTCGGCGCAGGTCAGGAAGAGCTGCGAGGGCCGCTGCCCCTCCCGGGCGAGCCGCGCGAGCTCGTCCCGCACGAGCGGCGCGGTGTTCCGCTGGAACTTGCCGATGCCGCTCGCCAGGTGCAGCCCCGTCGTCGGTCTGGCCTCGGAGGGCGAATCGGTGGGCGTCTCGGCGGTCCGCTCCCCGCACTGGTGGTTGTGCCAGGGCGTCCAGGGACGGCAGCAGGGGTGCGAGGCGGAGGCGGTGACCGGCGCGGGCTCGGCGATCCGGACACCGGAGGGCCCGGTCGTCTCGACCGTCCCGCCGTGCGCCAGGTGCCCCGCGGTCCAGTCGCTCAGCGTCTCGTAGGCGGCGTGGTCCATGAAGGACCCGTCGAGCTCGACCACCACGTCGGAGCCCTGCGGCAGCTGGTGCAGGGCCCGGCTGAGCCGGGGCACGGCGAGGAAGGTCAGCTGGCCCCGGACGCGCAGCAGTTGGCGGCCGTCCCGCTCCTCGCGGGTGATCCGGGTGCGGGCCAGCCGGTGCAGGGCGACCGCGATGGCCACGGCGATGCCGAGGGCGACGCCCTCCAGGATGCCGACGAGGACGACGCCGGCCAGCGTCACCGCGTAGACGACGACCTCGCGGTGTCGTGTGACCGTACGGATGTGGGTGATGCTCACCATCTGGATGCCGACCACCATGACGAGGGCGGCGAGCGCGGGCAGCGGGACCAGGTCGAGGGCGGGCACGAGCAGCAGGGCCGCGAGCACGATCCACAGGCCGTGCAGCATCGTCGAGGCGCGACTCACCGCGCCCGCCGACACGTTGGCGACGCTGCGGACCGCGACCCCGGCGACCGGGAGCCCGCCGAGCATCCCGGACAGCACGTTGGCCGCGCCCTGGCCGGCTAGCTCGCGGTCGAGTGCGGAGCGGGGGACGCTCCGGGTCTGGTCCGCTCCCGCGGTGGCGCGCCCGGCGGCGCGTGCCGCGACCAGCTTGTCGACCGCGACGGCCGAGAGGAGCGACTGCACGCTGGTGACGAGGGTGATCGTGAGGACGCCGGCCGCGATGCCGAGGACCGGGCCCTCGGGCAGGCCGGGCAGGGCGTGACTGCTCCAGGACGGCAGGTCCACCCGGGGCACGGCGAGTCCGGCGAGGGTGGCCGCGGCCGTCGCCCCGGCCACCGCGACGAGCGCGGCCGGGGCCTTCCGTACGAGCCGCCCCACACGGCCCGGCAGCCGGGGCCAGCCGAGCAGTACGGCCACGGTGAGGGCGCTGATGGCGAGCGCGGCCGGGTGCGCGTGCGCCAACTGGGCGGGCAGGCCCAGGGCGTTGGCGACGGCGGAGCTCTGCGGGGTGCCGCCGAGCACGATGTGGAGCTGGGCGAGGGCGATGGTGACGCCGATGCCGGCCAGCATGCCGTGCACGATCGCGGGCGAGACGGCGAGCGCCGAACGGGCCACGCGCAGGGCGGACAGGGCGAGTTGGGTGAGGCCGGCGAGGACGGTGACGGCGCAGGTGGTGCGCCAGCCGTACCGGTGGATGAGCTCGGCGGTCACGACGGTGAGTCCGGCGGCGGGGCCGCTCACCTGGAGCGGAGAGCCGCCGAACCGGCCGGCGACGAGGCCGCCGACGGCGGCGGCCACCAGGCCGGACTGGAGCGGGGCTCCGGTGGCGAGTGCGATGCCGAGCGAGAGTGGCAGCGCGATCAGGAAGACGGCGACGGATGCGGAGAGGTCGGCGCCGGCGACGCGGAAACGGCGGGGCCCGTCCGGCGGGCTGTGGGGCCGCTGGATCCGGGGTCGGTTGGTCGTGCGGGCAGGGGTGCAGAGGGTCATTCCCGTCTCCTCCGGGGCAGCGCGGTCGCGGCTCGTGCGGGGTGCAGCGGCGGGATTTCCGGCGAGATCCTCCGGAGTGTTCGAGTGGAGGATCAACGCTCAGTAAATGGATCGTAATGGAGAGTAAAGACTGCGGCATTATTTTCGGGGCAAACAGGGCAATGATTCACCGGATCCGGTGACAGAACGCGCGCATGTTGCCTGTCGTTGTCGGCCCCTGGTCCTCGCGGTGCGACGTTTACGCCGCTTGTACGGAAATCCGAGGATCTGAGGAGAGGTGCGCGGATGTCAGACGCCCGCAGAACGACCACCGTCCGGAGGAAGGCGCTCGCCGTCGGCGCCCTCACCCTCGCTCTCGCCACCGGCCTCGCCGGCTGCTCGGGCTCCGGCGGCACCGCCACGAAGGGCGCGCCGGGCGCGGGTGCGGGCGTCGGCGCCGGCGGGAAGAAGGGACCGGCCGCGGCCCCGCAGACACCCCGGCTGATCGGCGACGGCTCGACCGCCTTCACCGGCGCGCAGCCCCACCAGCCGGTCTGGCACCGGCTCAAGCCCGGCGAGACCCCGCCGCAGTTCGTGGTCTTCTCGTGGGACGGCGCCGGCGAGGACAGCCAGAAGCTGTTCTCCCACTTCCGCGCCGTCGGCAAGAAGTACGACGCCGCCATGACGTACTTCCTCAGCGGCGTGTACCTGCTGCCGGAGGACAAGCGGGAGCTCTACGACCCGCCGCAGCACAACGCCGGCAGCTCCGACATCGGCTTCAACGACGTCGAGGGCATCCGCGCCACCGTCCGCGAACTGCGCGGCGCGTGGCAGGAGGGCAACGAGATCGGCACCCACTTCAACGGCCACTTCTGCGGGAAGGACGGCGGCGTCGGCAACTGGTCGGTCGACGAGTGGAAGAGCGAGATCAACCAGGCCAAGTCCTTCGTCAAGCACTGGAAGACCAACGCCGGCCTGCGCGCCGAGCAGCCGCTGCCCTTCGACTACGACAAGGAGCTCGTCGGCGCCCGCACCCCCTGCCTCGAGGGCCGGACGAACTTCGTCCAGGCTGCGGCGCAGATGGGCTTCCGCTACGACACCAGCGGCGTCAACGACCAGATCTGGCCCAAGAAGGACCTGGGCCTGTGGGACCTGTCGATGCAGCTCGTGCCGGTCCCGGGCCGCGCCTTCCAGACCCTGTCCATGGACTACAACTTCCTGGTGAACCAGTCGGGTACGACCCAGGGCGACCCCTCCCAGCACCGCTACTGGGGCGACCAGATGCGCGACGGCCTGGTGCAGGCCTTCGAGCGCTCCTACCGGGGCAACCGCGCGCCGCTGATCATCGGCAACCACTTCGAGTCCTGGAACGGCGGCACGTACATGCGGGCCGTCGAGGAGACCATCGCCACCGTCTGCGTGCAGAAGGACGTCAAGTGCGTGTCCTTCCGCCAGCTCGCCGACTGGCTCGACGCCCAGGACCCGGACGTCATCGCCAAGATGCGCACCCTGAAGGTCGGCGAGGCCCCGGCGGCCGGCTGGAAGGCCTTCCTGACCCCCGAGCCGGCCACCCCGGCGGGCGCCCCGGCAGGCGCCGGAGCGAAGGGCATCAAGCCGGCTGAACGCCGCTGAGCCCTTCGAGCCAGGGCGTGTCAGGCGGGCTGAACGGCGCTGAGCCCTTCGGTCAGTACGAAATCGGGGTCGACCTGTGCCGCCAGGTCGGCCCCGGTCTTGGCGTTGCCCCAGCTCTCCGCGTTGCGCAGGTGGAAGTGGACCATCTGGCGCGTGTAGCGCTCCCAGTCGCGGTGGGCGTACGAGTCGTCCGCCGCGTCCTGGAGGGCCTGGAGCGACATGCGGTTCTCCGCCTCCAGGAGCTCGAAGCGGGGCGGGCGGCCCTTCTCCATCGCGCGGACCCAGTCCGAGTGGCCCACCGTCACGAGCAGGTCCTCCCCGACCTCCTCGCGCAGGAAGTCCAGGTCGTCCTGACCCTGCACCTTGTTGCCGACGACCTTGAGCGCCACGCCGAAGTCCCGCGCGTACTCCTTGTACTGGCGGTAGACCGAGACGCCCTTGCGGGTCGGCTCGGCGACCAGGAAGGTCATGTCGAAGCGGGTGAAGAGACCGGACGCGAAGGAGTCCGAACCCGCCGTCATGTCGACGACCACGTACTCGTCGGCCCCGTCGACCAGGTGGTTGAGGCAGAGCTCCACCGCGCCGACCTTGGAGTGGTAGCAGGAGACCCCGAGGTCCGACTCGGTGAAGGGCCCGGTCGCCATCAGCCGGATCTCGCCGTCGTCGAGCGGGACCGGACGCGCGCACGCCTCGTACACCGGGTTGTCCTCGCGCACCCGCAGCAGCCGCGAACCCTCCCCGGGCGGCGTCGTCTTGATCATCGTGTCGGCGGAGGCGATCCGTGGATTGCTGCCCCGCAGGTACTTCTTGATGAGCGGCAGATGCGCGCCCATCGCGGGCAGCGCGGCGGCCTCCGCCTCGGGCAGGCCGAGCGCGGCGCCCAGGTGCTGGTTGATGTCGGCGTCGACGGCGACGACCGGCGCTTCGTTGGCGGCGAGGTGGCGGATGAAGAGCGAGGACAGCGTGGTCTTGCCGCTGCCGCCCTTCCCCACGAAAGCGATCTTCATGTTCACCTAGGGTAGCGGCACGATCGCGGCCCGTGGTCAAGCTGCGTGAAGAAGACCACTCCAACGTGGGGCGGGCCCCCGGGGCGCGTAGCCTCCCTACTTATGAGTACGCACGCCTCTGACCCCTTGGCCGCCCTCGGCTCCCTGCCGGGCGTCGCCGAAGCGGTGGACTCCGTACGCAAGGCCGTCGACCGGGTCTACGGCCACCGCGTGATGCGCCGCCGCAGCAACGAGATCTCCTCCGAGGCGGCCCTGCGCGGCGCGCGCGGCTCGGCCGCCCTGTCCGGGGCCGACTGGGCCCTGGAAGAGGTCCGCCGGCGCACCGACTTCAGCGCCGATGCCGAGGCCCGCACCGTCGGTGCCGCCCTGCGCCTCGGCGCCGAGGCCGGGCAGCTGCTCTCCATCTGGCGCCAGTCGCCGCTGCGCGTGCTCGCCCGGCTGCACCTGGTCGCCGCCGGCGACATCGGCGCCCCGGCCGGCACCGGTGTGGCCGACTCCGTGGGCCGTCCCCGCCTGGACGGCGAGACGGTCGACGAACCCCTGATCGAAGCCCCGCTGCCGACGCCCGCCGAGGTCGCGGGCCGGCTCGACGGCCTCGCCGAGCTGATCGTCGCGGGCAGCGAGGCCCCGGCGCTCGTGACCGCCTCCGTGGTGCACGGCGAGCTGCTCGCGCTGCGCCCCTTCACCTCGTACAACGGCCTGGTCGCGCGGGCGGCGGAGCGGATCGCGCTGGTCGGCAGCGGACTCGACCCGAAGGCCATCTGTTCGGCCGAGGTCGGCCACGCGGAACAGGGGCAGGCCGCCTACCTGGCCGCCTTCGAGGGGTACCTGTCGGGCACCCCGGAGGGCGTGGGCGGCTGGATCGCCCACTGCGGCCGCTCGGTCGCACTGGGCGTCCGCGAGTCGACGGCCGTCTGCGAGGCCCTCCAGCGCGGCGCCGCCTGAGGCTCCGACGATTCGCCGGCGGCACGTGAGGCGGGACTTCACGCGCCGGGGCGCAGCCCCACATGCCGGGACGCAGCCGCACATGCCGGGGCGTGGCCTCACGCGTCGGGGTGTGGCCTCGCGGTCGGGGTGCGGTCCTGGGGCAAGGCGGGTCCGGTCCGGAAATGCGGCGGGGCCGGGGCGAATACGGCGTGGCCGGGGCCGGAAATGGGTTGCGGCGGCACCAGTCCTGGTACCGCCGCTGGCACGTCCACCCAGTTACCAAGCGTCCTCGATATGTGCCCATCAGGCCGGGTTCTTTGCCCATGGCCTGGTGCGGCTGGCCCGTAATCGACGGGTCGACGTCGCGTGGGTGCCCGGTTTCGGTGCTAGGTCCGTGGGGCCTTCATGCTCAACAGGTGATCCTCTCGGATGTCCTCGGTCTCGCGGGCCTGATTCCTTTCTACTCCTGTCCGGGTGGAAGCGAAAGTGGTGGATCCGCTTCTCCGTCGATTGCTCAAATCCGGGCAAAGTCGCCGGCGAGCCGCTGGGTGCGGGCGGCCTGCCGGCGCCGGCTCGCGTACCAGACGAGTCCGGCCCCGACGGCTGCCGCTCCCACCGCCGCCGCGGCGAGGAGCGTGGGGCGGGGCGGCATCCGGAATTCGGGCAGCCGCTGCTTGAGGCGCACCGGCTTGTCGAAGGCGAGAACCGGCCACTCCCGTGCCACGGCCTCACGGCGCAGCGTCCGGTCGGGGTTGACCGCGTACGGGTGACCGACGGCGTCCAGCATGGGGATGTCGGTCGCCGAGTCGCTGTACGCGTAGCACCGCGAGAGGTCGTAGCCCTCCGACTCCGCGAGCTCCCGGACCGCCTCCGCCTTCGTCGGCCCGTAGGCGTAGTACTCCACCTCTCCGGTGAAGCACCCGTCCTCGCCGACCACCATCCGGGTGGCGACGACCCGGTCGGCACCGAGCATCTCCCCGATCGGCTCGACCACCTCGGCACCGGAGGTGGAGACGATCACGACGTCGCGGCCGGCGGCGTGGTGTTCCTCGATGAGGGAGGCGGCCTCGTCGTAGATGATCGGGTCGATCAGATCGTGAAGAGTCTCGGCGACGAGCTCCTTCACCTGGGCGACGTTCCAGCCTTTGCAGAGCGCGGAAAGATATTCACGCATCCGCTCCATCTGGTCGTGATCGGCTCCGCCCGCCAGGAAGACGAACTGGATGTAGGCCGTCCGCAGGGCGGCGCGGCGGCTGATCAGTCCGCCCCGGTAGAAGGACTTGCTGAAGGTCAGCGTCGATGACTTCGCAATGACCGTCTTGTCCAGGTCAAAGAAGGCGGCTGTGCGCGGCAAGGAGTGGTTTTCCACAAGCCCGAGCATAGGTGCCCGCCATTCGGCGTACGCTGGGGCGCGTGGGTTTGCCTGAGAAGGCTCTCGGGTACACCATGGAAGTCACGGATCGTTCGCGACCGTGCTAACCCGGTCCGGCTCCTCCCCCCCCGAGTCGGCCGGAGAGACGACCCCCGCTCTCCCCCCCGGCGGGGGTCGTCGCATGTCCGGAGCCATTTCGGCCCTGTGTGCCATCGCTTGCTCCCTTCCTTCCGTTCATCGGTCATGAGTGGACCGTAGCCCCGCCCGGCTCTCGATCCATCACTCACAGTAATCGGCAGACTGCGTTCCGGACAGTCCCCATGGGAGTGGCGAAGTTATTCACAGCCCCCCGCTTATCCACAGTTTTTCGGTGAGATCGGCACGATTTCCGGGACGGCCCCACGGTGATTCCTGTCGCGAAGTTCGCGGACACGAGGAATCACGAGAGGGGTGTGCGTCGTGGAGACATCCAGCACTTCCGGGACCAGGGGTACGACACGAGGCTCGGCGCCGTGGGGGCCGGAGCCATGGAGGGGAGGGGCGCGGAGGACCGGGCCACGGGCGGTCGGCGCGCCGCGGGCGGACGGGCTGGGCGTGGCCGGACCGAGCGCGGACGGGCCGGGGGCGGACGGGCCGGGGGCGGACGAGACGGGGGCGGAGGGAGCGCGGACGGGCGGGCCGCGGCGGGCCGGGCCGCTGATCGTGACCGAGGACCTCGGGTTGCTCGACGACCTCCTGCGGCTGTGCGCGGCCGCCGGTGTCGAGCCCGAGGTGCACCACCGGGTGCCGGAGCGGCGGGCGAACTGGACCGATCCGCCCCTCGTCCTGGTCGGTGACGACGTCGCGGCCCGCTGCCGGGGAGCGGTCCGCAGGCCCGGGACCCTCCTCGTCGGGCGTGACCGGGACGATCCGGGGCTGTGGCGGCTGGCCGTCGAGATCGGCGCGGAGAGCGTGCTGAGCCTCCCGGGCGCCGAGAGCCTCCTCGTCGACCGCCTCGCCGACGCGGCCGAGGGGGTGGGCAGGGCGGCGCTGACCGTCGGCGTCGTCGGCGGCAGGGGCGGTGCGGGGGCCTCCACACTCGCCTGCGGTCTCGCGCTGGCCGCCGCGCGGGCCGGTCACCGCACGCTGCTGGTGGACGGCGACCCGCTGGGCGGAGGGCTCGACGTGTTGCTCGGCGGCGAGCGCGAGGAGGGCAGGCGCTGGCCCGACTTCGCCGCTTCGAAGGGCCGCCTGGCCGGCGGCGCGCTGGAGGAGTCCCTGCCGTCGGTGCGCGGGGTCCGGCTGCTCAGCTGGGGCCGGGACGCGGCGGCGCCGGTGCCGCCCGAGGCCGTGCGGTCCGTGCTCGCCGCCGCGCGGCGCCGGGGCGGGGCCGTCGTGGTCGACCTGCCGCGCGGGACCGACCCGTCGGTCACCGAGGCCCTGGCCCAGCTCGACCTCGGACTGCTCGTCGTCCCAGGGGAGTTGAGGGCCGTCGCGGCCGCCCACCGGGTGGTCTCGGCGATCGGCCCGGTCGTCCGCGACCTGCGCGCCGTGGTCCGTGGTCCGTACGCGGCGGGGCTCGACGAGCGGTGGGTCGCCGACGCGCTGCGGCTGCCGCTCGCCGGTGAACTCCCCTACGACCCGGGGATCGTGGCCGACCAGGACGCGGGAGTACCGCCGGGCGCCGAGCCCCGGGGCCCCCTCGGCCGGTTCTGCACCGCCTTCTGGCAGCACGCCGGGGGTGAGGCATGACCGGGGCGGGGGTTGCCGCCTGGGGCGCGGTCGCCGGAGCGGAGGGTGCGGGGCTGCTCGACGCCGTGCGGCAGCGGCTCGCGGCGAGCGGGGCCGAGCCCACCCCGGCGCGCGTGGCGGCGGCGCTGCGGGCCCAGGGGCGGCTGCTCGGCGACGCGGAAGTGCTCGGCGCGGCCGAGGCGTTGAGGTGCGAGTTGATCGGCACCGGTCCGCTGGAGCCGTTGCTCGCCGATCCGGCGGTCACCGACGTCCTGGTCTCCGCGCCCGACGAGGTGTGGGTGGACCGGGGCACCGGTCTCGAACGGGCCCCGGTGTCCTTCCCCGACGCGGCAGCCGTCCGCCGCCTCGCGCAACGGCTCGCGGCGGTGGCCGGGCGCAGGCTCGACGACGCCCGGCCCTGGGTCGACGCCCGGCTCCCCGACGGCACCCGGATGCACGCGGTGCTGCCGCCGGTCGCCGTCGGCTCGACCTGCCTGTCGTTGCGCGTGGTCCGCCCGCGCGCCTTCTCCCTGGAGGAGCTGGTCGCGGCCGGCACCGTGCCGCCGGGCGGCGCCCCGATCCTTCGGGCCCTGATCGACGCCCGCGTGTCGTACCTCGTCAGCGGCGGCACCGGGACGGGCAAGACCACGCTCCTCGCCTCGCTCCTGGGGCTCGTGGGGGAGCGGGAGCGGATCGTGCTCGCCGAGGACTCGGCGGAGCTGAGGCCGGACCACCCGCACGTCGTGCGCCTGGAGGCCCGGCCCGCGAACCAGGAGGGGGCCGGGCTCGTGACCCTGCGGGACCTGGTCCGCCAGGCGCTGCGGATGCGCCCCGACCGGCTGGTGGTCGGCGAGGTCAGGGGTGCCGAGGCGGTGGACCTGCTGGCCGCCCTGAACACCGGCCATGACGGCGGCTCCGGAACGGTCCACGCCAATACGGCGGCGGACGTCCCGGCGCGCCTCGAAGCCCTGGGCACGGCGGCCGGGCTGGACCGGGCCGCCCTGCACAGCCAGCTGGGCGCGGGCCTGTCCGTCGTACTGCACGTCGTACGGGACCGGGACGGGCGTCGGCGGATCGCCGAGGCGCACGTCCTGGAGCGGGAAAGGGACGGTCTGGTCCGGACGGTTCCGGCGCTGCGGTGGGGCCCGGCCGGGTTCGAGAGGGAGCGGGGCTGGGAGCGGCTGAGGTCGCTGATCGGAGGAGGAACGCGGTGACGGGGGAACTGGTGCCGGTACGAAGCGCGGCACACGGGGCGGCGGCGCTCTGCGCGGTGCTCGCCCTGTGGTGGACGGCCGAGCGGCGGCGCGGTGCGGGCCGGGCGCGGGCCCTGCTCGCGGGCGGCGTTTCCGGCGGGCTGGGCGGCCGGGAGTGGTCGGCGGTCGCCGCGCGGTGGTGGGCCGTGTTGCGGGGGCGGCGTGCGTGGCTGTGCCTGCCGGCGGCGGGAGTTCTCGCCCTGCTCGGCGAGTCACCGCTGCCGCTGGTGGCGGGGGCACTCGCGGTGCCCCTCGTGGGACGGCGGCTGCGTGCCTCCGGGCGGAGGAAGGAACAGGAGGCGCGGGCCGAGCGGGTGGTGGCCCTGTGCGGGGCGGTCGTCGGCGAGTTGAGGGCCGGATGGCAGCCCGCGCAGGCGCTGTCCTTCGCGGCCCGGGAGACGGGCGCGCTCGGTGCCGCCGAGGCGCCGGTCCTCGCGGCGGCCCGGTTCGGCGGCGACGTGCCGGAGGCGCTGCGGCGGGCGGCCCGGCAGGACGGCGCCGACGGGCTCGCGGGCATGGCGGCCTGTTGGCAGGTGGCCGTGGACGGCGGCGCGGGTCTGGCCGACGGGCTCGACCGGCTGGAGGCCGCCCTCCGGGACCACCGCGATCAGCGCGAGCGCCTGCGGGCCGAACTGGCCGGCGCCTGGGCCACGGTGACGGTCCTCGCGCTGCTCCCGGCGGCCGGACTCGCCCTCGGTGCCGCCCTGGGCGCACACCCGCTGAGGGTGCTGCTGCACACACCGGCCGGCCTGGGCTGTCTGGCCGTGGGCGGGGCACTGGAGGCGGCCGGGCTGTGGTGGGCCGCGCGGATCGTACGGGGAGGGGAGCGGGCGTGATGCACCATGTGCCGGCCGGCGTTCGAGAGACGGGCCTCCCGCTCCTGGCCGCGGTCCTCTGCGCGCAGACCGTCCTGGAGGTGCTGCGCGGTCTGTGGGCGCGTCGGATGCGGCGGCGGGCGGGTTCCCTCCTCGCGGGCGCGGAACCGCGCCCTCGGAAGGACCGTGGAGGGGTGCCGCCGTGGATGGGGCGCTGGTTGCCGCCCCTGGTGGGCGTCGGCGTCGGCTGGGTGCTGTTCGGCGGCCTGGGCGGGCTGTGCGTCGGGGCCCTGGTCGCCGCCGGAATGAGACGGCGGGCGGCACGGCGGGTCTCGGAGCCGACCGGCGACGAGAAGGAGGCGGTGCGTCATCTTCCGCTCGCGGCAGATCTGTTGGCGGCCTGCGCCGCCTCCGGAGCCGGGCCTGGTGAGGCGGCGGAGGCGGTGGGCCGGTCTCTGGGCGGCCCGCTCGGCGAACGCCTGACCCGTACGGCCGCCGAGCTGCGGCTGGGCGGCGAACCGGCCGAGGTGTGGGGGAGGTTCGGCGCGATACCGGGCGCCGAAGGGCTGGCCCGCTGCATGGAGCGGGCCGGTTCCTCGGGAGCGCCGGCGGCGGAGGCCGTCGCCCGGCACGCGACCGCCCTGCGCGCGGCCCGCGCCCGAGCGGCGGCGGCCGGGGCGCGCCGGGCACAAGTCCTGATCAGCGCACCGGTGGGGCTCTGCTTCCTGCCCGCCTTCCTGGCGGTGGGCGTGGCCCCGGTGGTGATCGGCCTCGCGGCGGGGCTGCTGGACGGATGAGACGGACGAACGCGACGACAGGGCCCGGCAGGGCACGAGACGACGAGAGGCGACGAGAAATGACGAGGCACGGCGACATGACGGAGCACGGCGACATGACGGAGCACGGCGAGATGGCAGAGCACGGGGAGATGGCGGAGCACGGCGAGGTACCTCGGGACGAGGTGGGAAGGGATGTGGTGGGCGATGGGGCTGCCCGCGTGAGGGCGGCCGCTTGGTGGCGAGCGCGGCGGGTGGCGGCGCGCCGGGACGCGGGGATGACCACGTCCGAGTACGCGGTGGGGACGATCGCCGCGGCGGCGTTCGCCGCGGTGCTCTACAAGATCGTGACCAGCGGGGCGGTCTCGGGGGCGCTGGAGTCGGTGATCGGGAAGGCACTCGATGCGCCGTTCTGACCGGGGATTCGTGACGGTGGAGGCGGCGATGGTCCTGCCCGTCCTCGCGCTGTTCACGGTGACGCTGCTCTGGGCGCTGGCCGCGGCCGCGGCGCAGATCCGGTGCGTGGACGCGGCACGGGCGGGGGCCAGGGCGGCGGCCCGTTCGGAGCCGGTGGCCTCCGCCGAGGCGGCCGCCCGGGCCGCCGCGCCCGAGGGGGCCTGGGTGTCGGTGGCGAGGGAGGGCGAGCTGTGGCGCGTGACGGTGGAGGCGTCGGCCCCGGGCCCCCGGGGCATGGGAGTCACCCTGAGAGCCGACGCATCGGCCCTCGCGGAGGACACGCTGGGCGGGAGCACGCCATGACGGGCGGCGAGCGCGGGGTGGTCCCCGCCCGGGGTGCGGGTGTCGGGCGCCGGCGGCCCCGCGGCCCCGGTGACGACCGGCGTGGCGTCCCCGGGCGGGGCGCGGGTGGGGATCGGGGGTTCGCGACGGTGTGGGGGGCGATCGCGGCGTGTGTGGTGTGTGTGGTGTTCGGGGCGGTGCTTGCGCTTGGGCAGGCGGTGGCCGCCCGGCACCGGGCCGGCGGGGCAGCCGACCTCGCCGCCCTTGCCGCCGCGGACCGGGCCCTGTGGGGCGAGGCCGAGGCGTGCGCCGCCGCCTCGCGGGTGGCCGTCGCGCAGGGAGCGGAGCTGGCGGGTTGTGCCGTGCGGGGCGGGGTCGCCGAAGTGACCGCGCGGGTCGTGCGCGGCCCGTACCGGCCGGAGGTCAGGTCGCGGGCGGGTCCTCCGGGGCGGCCTCCGGCACCGGAGGGATCCCTTGCTCCGGAGGGATCCCTTGCACTGGAGGGGGCCCTTACTCGGGAGTGGGCTCCGTTGTCGGGCGGGGTTCCGGGGCAGGAGGGGTTTCCGTCGCCGGGCGGGGTGTCGGCTCCGGGCGGGGCTCCATGGTCGGACTCGGTTCCAGGTCCGGAGGGGTTTGCGGGGACTGCTTCAGGAGTTCCGTGAGGAGGCGGACCGCGCCGCGTTTGTGGAGCGGATCGTTGCCGTTGCCGCACTTGGGGGACTGGATGCAGGAGGGGCAGCCCGCCTCGCACTCGCAGGAGGCGATGGCCTCCCGGGTGGCCGTCAGCCAGGCGCGGGCGGTGTGGAAGGCGCGCTCGGCGAATCCCGCGCCGCCCGGGTGCCCGTCGTACACGAAGACGGTGGGCAGCAGGGTGTCGGGATGGAGCGGTACGGAGACGCCGCCGATGTCCCAGCGGTCGCAGGTGGCGAAGAGCGGCAGCATCCCGATGGAGGCGTGCTCGGCGGCGTGCAGGGCGCCGCCGAGGATCTCCGGGTTGATCCGGGCGGCGTCGAGCTGGTCCTCGGTGACCGTCCACCACACCGCGCGGGTGCGCAGGGTGCGGGGCGGCAGGTCGAGCTTGGTCTCGCCGAGCACCTCGCCGGTGATCAGGCGGCGGCGGAGGAAGGAGACGACCTGGTTGGTGACCTCGACGGAGCCGTAGCAGAGGCGGCCGGCTCCCCAGGGGATCTCGGTGTCGGTTTCGAGGACGGCGATGGAGGTGGTGTCGCGGGCGGTGGTGGAGTACGGCGGGACGGCCTCCTCGACGAGGGCGACGGAGTCCTTGAGGTCGAGCTCCCGCACCAGATAGGTGCGGCCCTGGTGGAGGTGGACGGCGCCTTCGTGGACGGCGGTGTGGGAGGCGGCCTCGTCGACCGTGCCGAGGAGGCGGCCGGTGCCGGCCTCGACGATCCGGACGGGGCTGCCGCCGCCGCCCCGGATGTCGGTGAGGTCGGCGGCCCGCTCGCGGCGGGTCCAGTACCAGCCGGTGGAGCGGCGGCGCAGCAGACCGGCACCCTCCAGCTGGGGCAGCAGGCCGGGGGCGGCCGGGCCGAAGAGGGCCAGGTCCGGCTCGGTCAGTGGGAGCTCCGCCGCGGCGGCGCACAGATGGGGGGCGAGGACGTAGGGGTTGTCGGGGTCCAGGACGGTCGTCTCGACCGGCTGCTCGAAGATCGCCTCCGGGTGGTGGACGAGGAAGGTGTCCAGCGGGTCGTCGCGGGCGACCAGGATCGCGAGGGCGCCCTCGCCCGAGCGGCCGGCGCGGCCCGCCTGCTGCCACAGCGAGGCCCGGGTGCCCGGGTAGCCGGCGATCAGGACGGCGTCCAGGCCGGAGACGTCCACGCCCAGCTCCAGGGCGGTCGTGGCGGCCAGGCCGAGGAGCTCGCCGGAGTGCAGGGCCCGCTCCAGGGCGCGGCGCTCCTCGGGCAGGTAGCCGCCCCGGTAGGCGGCGACGCGGCGGGCGAGTGCCCGGTCGGTCTCGGCCAGCCGTTCCTGGGCGATCACCGAGATCAGCTCTGCGCCGCGCCGGGAGCGGACGAAGGCGACCGAGCGGACGCCCTGCCGGGTCAGGTCGGTCAGCAGGTCCGCGGTCTCGGCGGTCGCGGTGCGGCGCACGGGCGCGCCGCGCTCGCCGTGCAGCTCGGTCAGCGGCGGCTCCCAGAGGGCGAAGACAAGCTCGCCGCGCGGGGAGGCGTCGTCGGAGACCTCGGTGACCGGCAGGCCGGTGAGGCGGCCGGCGGCCAGGGCCGGTTCGGCGGAGGTGGCCGAGGCGAGGAGGAAGACGGGTTCGGAGCCGTACCGGGCGCAGACGCGGCGCAGACGGCGCAGCACCTGGGCGACGTGGGAGCCGAAGACGCCCCGGTAGGTGTGGCACTCGTCGATCACGACGTAGCGCAGGGAGCGCAGGAAGGAGGACCACCTGGGGTGGGAGGGGAGTATGCCCATATGGAGCATGTCGGGGTTGGTCAGTACGTAGTTCGCGTACTGGCGGACCCACTCGCGTTCCTCGACCGGCGTGTCGCCGTCGTAGACGGCGGGGCGGATCCGGTTGCCGAGCGGGGCGGCCAGTTCCCGCACGGCGCGCCGCTGGTCGGCTGCGAGGGCCTTGGTGGGCGCCAGGTAGAGGGCGGTGGTGCCGCGGCCGTTCGGGGCCTCCGAGCCGTCCAGGAGGGTGCTGAGGACCGGGGCGAGGTAGGCGAGCGACTTGCCCGAGGCGGTCCCCGTGGCGATCACCACGGATTCGCCGTCCAGGGCGTGCTCGGCGGCCTCCGCCTGGTGCGCCCAGGGGTGCTCGATCCCGGCCGCCTCGATCGCCGCGATCACCTCCGGACGGATGCGGTGCGGCCAGACGGCATGGCGGCCCTCCCGGGCGGGCATGTGCTCCGTATGAGTGATGCGCGCGGCCCGGCTCTCGCCCGAGGAGAGCCGGTCGAGGATCGTGCCGGGAGAGGGGCGGCTGCCCGTTTCCCCGGCCGGACGACGGGGGCGGTGATTCTTGGCCATCGGCACCGAGTGTGTCACTGCCATGACGGACAATGCTTCCAAGGCGTCGTGCATGGCTGCTGGTAAGTGATTGAATGCCATTGCGGCTGGCGTTCCGTTCCTCGGCTCCGCCCCGGAGACCCGAGGGGACGATCGCCCGATAGCAAGGTGCTGGAGGATCCGTGGACCTGTCCCTGTCGACTCGCAATGTGACCGGCGCTGGTGGTGACCGTACGGTCGTCGAGGTCGGTGGCGAGATTGATGTGTATACCGCGCCCAAGCTGCGCGAGCAGTTGGTCGAGTTGGTGAACGACGGCAGCTACCACCTGGTCGTCGACATGGAGGGCGTGGACTTCCTCGACTCCACCGGCCTCGGTGTGCTTGTCGGCGGCCTGAAGCGCGTTCGCGCGCACGAGGGCTCGCTGCGTCTGGTCTGCAACCAGGAGCGCATTCTCAAGATTTTCCGGATCACGGGTCTCACCAAGGTGTTCCCGATCCACACTTCGGTCGACGAGGCCGTCAACGCCGTCGACTGAGCCCAGGGGGTTCGCATGGCCACCGTTGAACTCCGCTTCAGCGCTCAGCCGGAGCACGTCCGCACGGCCCGTCTGGTGGCGGCTGCGGTCGCGCGCCGGGCGGGCGTGGACGAGGCGGTCCTCGACGAGGTGCGTCTCGCTGTGGGTGAGGCGTGTTCCCGTGCGGTCGGGCTGCATCGCAGCAACGACGTCATGACCCCCATCCGGGTCGTCCTGACCGAGGAGGAGAAGACGTTCTCCATCGAGGTGGGCGACGAGGTGCCGGGTGCGGGGGTGGCGGCGGCCGATGCCGCCGGTGTCCCCGGCGCGCGGGCCGCGGCCCCGGCCGAGGACTTCGACGACGCCGACGGCGAGGACGAGATGGGGCTCGCGGTGATCCGCGGGCTGGTCGACGACGTCGAGGTGAGCGCCGGCGAGGACGGCGGCACCATCCGGATGACGTGGCCGGTGAGCTCGGCGGACGTCCTGTCCTGACCCGTACGGGCACATGGCGGACGTCCTGTCCTGACCCCGTACGGGCCCACGGCGGACGTCCTGCCCTGATCCGTACAGGTATACGACGGACGTCCTCCTGACCCGTACGGGCACACGGCGGACGTTCCGTCCTGACCCGTGCCCGTGCCCGTACACGTACACGTACGAAGGAAAGAGGCCCTGCATCGTGCAGGGCCTCTTTCCTTTTTCCGGTGTCCTCGCCCACGAAGGGGCGCATCCCCGTATGTGTCGTTTCGTCTCCCTATGATCCGTCCCCATGTACCTCACAACGCTCGCCGCCGCGGTGCTCACGAGCGGGAACCGGACGATCGTGATCGTCGTCGCGGCCGTCGCCCTTGCCGCGCTGATCGTCGCGCGGCTCCTCGTACGCCAGGTGCTCGCGGCCGGTGAGGGCACCGAGAGGATGCGGGCGATCGCGGCCGCCGTGCAGGAGGGCGCCAATGCCTACCTCGCGCGGCAGCTGCGGACCCTCGCCGTCTTCGCGGCCGCCGTGTTCTTCCTGCTGATGCTGCTGCCCGCCGACAACTGGTCGCAGCGTGCCGGACGTTCCCTGTTCTTCCTGGTCGGGGCGTTGTTCTCGGCGCTCACCGGCTACCTCGGCATGCGGCTCGCCGTACGGGCCAACGTACGGGTCGCCGCCGCGGCCAGGGAGGCCACGCCCGCGCCGGGCGAACCCGAGAGGGACCTGAACGAGGTCGCGCACCGGGCGATGCGGATCGCGTTCCGTACGGGCGGGGTCGTCGGCATGTGCACGGTCGGCCTCGGACTGCTCGGGGCCGCCTGCGTCGTCCTCGTCTACGCCGCCGACGCGCCCAAGGTCCTGGAGGGATTCGGGCTCGGCGCCGCGCTCATCGCCATGTTCATGCGAGTGGGCGGCGGCATCTTCACCAAGGCCGCCGACGTCGGCGCCGACCTCGTCGGCAAGGTCGAGAAAGGCATCCCCGAGGACGACCCGCGCAACGCCGCCACCATCGCCGACAACGTGGGCGACAACGTCGGCGACTGCGCCGGCATGGCCGCCGACCTCTTCGAGTCGTACGCCGTGACCCTGGTCGCCGCGCTGATCCTGGGCAAGGCGGCCTTCGGCGACCACGGCCTCGCGTTCCCCCTGATGGTGCCCGCGATCGGCGTGGTCACCGCGGTGATCGGCATCCTCACGGTCGCCCCGCGGCGCGCCGACCGCGGCGGGATGAGCGCGATCAACCGCGGATTCCTGGTCTCGGCGGTCATCTCGCTGGCGCTCGTCGCCGTCGCCGCCTTCGTGTACCTGCCGTCCTCGTACGCCGAGCTCGAAGGCGTCACCGAACCGGGCATCCACCGCCACGCCGGCGACCCGCGGGTGCTCGCCCTGGTCGCGGTGGCCCTCGGCATCGTCCTCGCCGCGCTCATCCAGCAGCTCACCGGCTACTTCACCGAGACGAGCCGGCGGCCGGTCCGGGACATCGGCAGGTCCTCGCTCACCGGCCCCGCGACCGTCGTCCTCGCGGGCGTGGCGCTCGGCATGGAGTCCGCCGTCTACACGGCCCTGCTGATCGGGCTCACCGTCTACGGGGCGTTCCTGCTCGGCGGCGCCTCGATCATGCTGGCGCTGTTCGCGGTGGCCCTCGCCGGGACCGGACTGCTCACCACCGTCGGGGTGATCGTCGCCATGGACACCTTCGGCCCGGTCGCCGACAACGCCCAGGGCATCGCGGAGATGTCCGGGGACGTCACGGGGGCGGGCGCGCAGGTTCTCACCGACCTGGACGCCGTCGGCAACACCACGAAGGCCATCACCAAGGGCATCGCCATCGCCACGGCCGTCCTGGCGGCCTCGGCGCTGTTCGGCTCGTACCGCGACGCCATCGCGACCTCGGTCGCCGACGTCGGGGAGTTCGGGGTGAGGCTGAGCGAGGTGACGCTCTCGATGGACATCTCGCAGCCCAACAACCTCTTCGGACTGATCCTCGGCGCGGCCGTCGTCTTCCTCTTCTCGGGACTCGCGATCAACGCCGTGTCCCGGTCGGCCGGATCGGTCGTCTACGAGGTGCGGCGGCAGTTCCGCGAACACCCCGGGATCATGGACTTCACCGAGAAGCCGGAGTACGGGCGGGTCGTCGACATCTGCACCAAGGACGCGCTGCGCGAACTCACCACGCCCGGGCTGCTCGCGGTGATGGCCCCGATCGCCGTCGGCTTCTCGCTCGGCGTCGGCGCGCTCGGCGCGTACCTCGCCGGGGCGATCGGTACGGGTGCGCTGATGGCGGTCTTCCTCGCCAACTCCGGTGGCGCCTGGGACAACGCGAAGAAGCTGGTCGAGGACGGGAACCACGGCGGCAAGGGCAGCGAGGCGCACGAGGCGACCGTGATCGGGGACACCGTCGGCGACCCGTTCAAGGACACGGCGGGTCCGGCGATCAACCCCCTCCTGAAGGTGATGAACCTGGTCGCGCTCCTCATCGCCCCGGCGGTCGTGCGGTTCAGCTACGGCGGCGACGCGAGCCCCGGGCTGCGGGCGGCGGTCGCCGGGGTCGCGCTCCTCGTCGTGGTCGGCGCGGTCCGGGCCTCCAAGAGGCGGTCCGTGGAGGTGTCCTGACGTGGCGTCCGTCTCAATTCCGGATGTTTACGAGGTGGTCGTGAGGTTCATCCCTTGGTTCAAAAGGCTTCAATAGGGGATGAATCCGTCGCCCGGAAGGTGGAAGGAGACCGTTCGGCGTGTATGTTCCGGGGCCGAGAGCCTTGGAAGGGACCGATCCGTTGAACAAGAAGCTTGCGGCCGCACTGTCCGGCGGCGCGGTACTGGTGCTCGCGCTGTCCGGTTGCAGCAGTGACGAGGGCGACAAGGTGGGTGACTGGGCGAAGACCTTCTGCGACCAGGCCAAGCCCCAGATCCAGAAGCGGGCCGACGCCCACCAGATCATCATCTCGACCGCTGCCGACAGCAAGCCGGCCGAGATCAAGGCCGCCGACTCGCAGGCGTTCCAGGACATCGCGAACGCCGACCGCGCCCTCGCCAAGGCCGTCGAGGCCGCCGGGGCCCCGCCCGTCGCGAACGGCGAGACGGTCAAGCAGGACGCGATCAAGGAGCTCAACGCCACCGCGCTGGCCTACGAGGGGCTCAAGAAGCAGGTCGACGCGCTGGACGCGACGAACCAGCAGAAGTTCGCGGACGGCCTCCAGGGCGTCGCCGACGGCCTGACCAAGATCGAGAAGATGGACCAGAACGCCCTGTCCAAGCTGGAGGACGGCGAGCTGGGCCAGGCGATGGCCAAGCAGCCCGGCTGCCAGAAGCCCACGGCCTCGGTCCCGCCGAAGACCTCCGCCTCCCCGAACGCCGGCGGCACCTCCGACTCCGACGCGGACTCCGGGTCCTCGAAGCCGACGAAGACGCCGTCCGCCACGCCGAGCAAGAAGGCGACGGCCGCCAAGAGCTAGTAGCGCCCCGGGCCCGATCGACCCGAGGCACTGTTCCTCGGGCCGATCGGGCCGATCGGGCCGGCGATGCCGGGCCGAATCGGTCCGGCGGCGGCGATCCGGTCCGGTGGTGGTGGCGATCCGTCCGGTGGTGGTGATGCGGCCCGGTGGTGGCCGCGATTCGGCTCGGCGGCGGCGATTCGGCCCGGCGCCGGGCCGCGATCGGCCGTGTGCCGCCGGGTCGGCCGCCCGGATGTCGGTGGCGGCCGTCACAATGGAGCGGTGAGTACGACCAGCCTGCCTTCCCGCCTCCCGGTGCCCGCGCACGCCACCCGTCTGCGCGAGGCCCTGCTCGCCGCCGACTTCACCGCCGACGGCCTGCTCGACCTGCTCGGCGCCCCGGCCTACGCGGCGCTCGCCCGCAGCGAGACCGTGCCCGCACTGCGCGCCACCCGTGGCGACTCCCCGCTGGAGACCCTCGTCCGGCTCTTCCTGCTCCAGGAGCCCGTCCCGGCCGACCGGGCCGCCGCCGCGCTCCCGCTCGACGAGGCCCTCGCCGACGGCTGGGTGGTCGGCGAGGACGGCACCGTGCTCGCCACGGTCGACGTCCGGCCGTACGGCGGACCGGACGGCGAGGACTGGTTCATCGTCTCCGACCTGGGCTGCGCCGTCGGCGGCGCCGGCGGCAGCGGCAAGAACGGCCGCCAGGCAGACGCAGCGGTCGTCCTCGGCGTCGGCGGTGCCTCCACCACCCTCGCCGGCATCACGGTCCGTACGCCGGTCTCCTCCGCGCTCGACCTCGGCACCGGCTCCGGCATCCAGGCGCTGCACGCCGCCCAGCACGCCACCCTGGTCACCGCCACCGACCTCAACCCGCGCGCCCTGGACTTCACCCGGCTCACCCTCGCCCTCTCCGGGGCCCGGGAGGCCGAGCTGCTGACCGGCTCGCTGTACGAGCCCGTCGACGGCGACACGTACGACCTGATCGTCTCCAACCCGCCGTTCGTGATCTCCCCCGGCGCCGGACTCACCTACCGGGACGGCGGGATGAGCGGCGACGACCTGTGCCGCTCGCTCGTGCAGCAGGCCGGGGAGCGGCTCAACGACGGCGGGTACGCCCAGTTCCTCGCCAACTGGCAGCACGTCGAGGGCGAGGAGTGGCAGGAGCGGCTCCGGTCCTGGGTGCCGCGCGGCTGCGACGCCTGGATCGTGCAGCGCGAGATCCAGGACATCACCCAGTACACGGAGCTCTGGCTGCGGGACAGCGGCGACCACCGCGGCGACCCGGACGCCTACCGCGCGGCGTACGACCGCTGGCTCGACGAGTTCGAGGCGAGCAAGACCCGCGCGATCGGCTTCGGCTGGATCACCATCCGGCGCAGCCAGGCCGTGGCCTCCGGCGCCGTCGAGCCCTCGATCGTCCTGGAGGAGTGGCCGCACCCCGTCGAGCAGCCCCTCGGCCCCACCGTCCTCGCCCACTTCGAGCGCCAGGACTACCTGCGCCGCCACGACGACGCCGCGCTCCTCGCCGACCGGTTCACGCTCGCGCCCGAGGTGGTGCAGGAGCAGGTCGGGATGCCGGGCGCCGAGGACCCGGAGCACGTGGTGCTCCGGCAGAACCGTGGCATGCGCCGCGCCACCAAGGTCGACCACGTCGGCGCCGGGTTCGCCGGAGTGTGCGACGGCACGCTCAGCGCCGGCCGCATCCTCGACGCGATCGGGCAGCTCATGGGCGAGGACCCGGTCATGCTGCGGGACCGCACCCCGCAGGCGATCCGGCTGCTCGTCGAGGAGGGCTTCCTGATCCCCGACTCCCTGCTCCCCGGCTCCACGCCGCCGGCGGCCGAAGGGAGCGGTGCTTGATACGGATCGAGCTGGACGAGGCCTCGCTCGGGGCGACCCGGATCGCGATCAGTCCGCTGCGCGACGCGTTCTGCTCGATGCATCTCGCGCAGCCCCACCGGCACCCCTCCTGGCCCTACCAGGAGTGGGTCGGGCAGGCGCGCGAGGTGTGGCGCGAGGACGACCGGCTCCGCCCGCTGTGGGACCTGTTCGTCAGGGAGCGGCGCGAGGTCTCCGACTTCCTGCTGCCCCGGCCCTTCGGCACGGTCCACGTCCACGAGGAGCTCGCCGCGCTCCGGGCCACCGACCCGGAGTTCGTCCGCGCCCAGGCGGCCGTCTGCTACCCGGACCTGCTCGACGCGCCCTTCCTCCAGCCCTACCTGAAGGACCCGGAGGCCGCCTGCGCGGCGCTCGCCGACGCGTACGCCGCGTACTGGGAGGGCGCGATCGAGCCGTACTGGCCGACGATGCGCCGGCTCGTCGAGGACGAAGTGCTCGTCCGGGCCAGGACGTTCGCGACCGAGGGCGTCGACGCGCTGTTCGCGGGCCTGGAGACCCGGGGACGGTGGCAGCCGCCCGTAATCGAACTGACCAAGCACATCGACGCCGAGTACGCGCCCGGCGAGCGGCGCCTCGTCCTCGTGCCGCTGGTCTTCGCCGAGGGCTGCCGGCTCTACTCCACCGACGACCCCGAGGTCTTCGCCCTCAGCTTCCAGGCCCGGGGCGCCGGAGCCCTGCGCGAACCGGCCGAGCCCGCCGCCGAGGACCGGCTCGGGCTGATGCTCGGCCGGGGCCGGGCCGCGGTCCTGCGCGAGCTGGGCGGGCCGCTGACCACGGCCGGACTCGCCGACCGGCTCGGGCTCGCACCCAGCACGGTCTCCGAGCACCTCTCCGTGCTCGCGGAAGCCGGCGTCGTGACCCGCCACCGCGTCGGGCGCTCGGTGTACTACCAGCTGACGGACACGGGCCGTTCCCTGCTCGCCCTGCTCGCCGGGGAGGACGTCCTCACGGCCGTCGCCTGAGGAATCGGCGCCGCGGGCTGACGATTCGGGGCCGTGGCCTGAGCCCGGTGTGCGGGCGACGATTCGGGGCCTCCCGAATCGATGGCCCGGCCCTTTCTCCGGCTCCTACCGTCCGGCGCATGCTCGCAATCGAGGCGGACGCGCTGCGCCGCACCTACACCAGCAGGACCGGGTGGCCGAGGTCCCGGCGGACCGAGACCGAGGCCGTGCGCGGGGTCACCTTCGAGGTGGCGCCCGGGGAGCTGTTCGGCCTGCTCGGGCCCAACGGCGCCGGCAAGACCACCACCATCAAGATGCTCAACACCCTGCTCCTGCCGACCTCCGGCACCGCCCGGGTGTTCGGCCACGACGTGGCCCGCGACCCCGTCGCCGTACGCCGCAGGATCGGGTACGTCTTCGGCGGCGACCGCGGCCTGTACGACCGGCTCTCCGCCCTCGACAACCTCCGCTACTTCGCCGAGCTGTACGGCGTCCCCGCCCGCGACCAGAAGCGGCGCATCGCCGAACTCCTCGACCTCGTCGGCCTGGTGGGCCGCGAGAAGGAGCGCGTCGAGGGGTACTCGCGCGGCATGCGCCAGCGCCTCCACATCGCCCGCGGGCTGCTCCACCGCCCCGACGTCCTCTTCCTCGACGAGCCGTCCATCGGCGTCGACCCCGTCGCCGCCCGCGACCTGCGCCGTACGGTCGCCGACCTGGCCGCCGCCGGCACCACCGTCCTCCTCACCACCCACTACATGGCCGAGGCCGACGAACTCTGCGACCGGATCGCCGTCATCGCGGGCGGCCGCATCCGCGCCCTCGGCACGCCCGCCAGCCTCAAGTCCCTCGTACGGGAAAGGGACGTGCTGGAGATCGAGGCGTACGGCGTGGACGAGGAGCGGCTCGACCGGGTACGGCGCGTGCCCGGCGTCCGGGGCGTGTCGACCGAGGACCGGGGCGCCCTGCAGACCGTCACCGTGCAGACCGGACGCGGCGCCTCCGACCTGCACGGACCCGTACTCGCCGCACTCGACGGCGTACGGATCGGCCGGGTCACGAGCCGCGAACCGTCCCTGGAGGACGCCTACATCGCGATCGTCGGTGCGACCGACGCCGAGGGGGTTCCCGCGTGACGCGCCTTCCTCGGCTGATCCTCGTCGGGGTGCGCACCCACGTCTCGTACATGTCGCGCTCCCCCATCGAGGTCACCTTCGCCGTCCTCGTCCCGCTCGTCTACGCGACCCTCGCCGTCTACCTGTTCCGCGCCGCCGGCGACCCGGACCGGCTGCTCACCGCCTCCGTCGGCGCCGGACTCATGGGCATCTGGGGCTCGGTGCTCTTCGGCTCGGGCGGCGCCGTGCAGAACCAGCGCTGGCTCGGCACCCTGGAGACCCTCGTCGTCGCGCCGACGCCGCTCGCGCTCGTCCTCCTCCCCATCACCCTCGCGACCGCCGTCATCGGCACGTACGCGATGGGCGCCACCGTCCTGTGGGGCGTCCTGCTCTTCGACGTGCCGCTCGACTTCGCGCACCCGCTGCTCTTCCTCGTCGCCGTCCCGGTCTGCGTGCTCTCCCTCGGTATGACGGGGCTGCTGCTCGCCGCCACGTTCGTCCTGCTCCGCAACGCCAACGCCCTCGCCAATCCGCTCGACACCCCCGTCTGGCTGCTGTCCGGCCTGCTCGTGCCCATCACCGTGCTGCCCGCCTGGACCCACCCGATCTCCTGGGCGCTGCCCATGACCTGGGGCGCCCGGGCCGTGCACGCCGCGACCTCCGGCGGGGACGTGCTCACACCCCTGCTCACCGCCGTCGCGCTCGGCGCCGGCTACGCCCTCGCCGCCGTCCTCGTCCTCGGGCGGGTGGAACGCCGGGCACGTGCCGCCGCCACCCTCGCCCTCACCTGAAAGGCCACCGTCGGATGTTCCGCTTCCGGTGCCGGCTCCTCGGCTTCCGCTTCCACGCCTCCTCCCGGCTGCTCGTGGTCGGCGGGGCGATCTCCTACCGGGCGCTCTTCAACTGGACCACCCCGCCGATGTTCATCGGAACGCTCCTGGTCGGACCGCTCCTCCAGGTTTTCTTCTTCGTCTTCCTGGGCAGGGAACTGGATGTCGCCGACGATCGTTTCCACCTTGTCGGCAACGCCGTTCTCGCAGCTTCCGCCTCCTGCGTGTACGGCGGCACGATGGCCGTCGCCAACGAGCGCCGGTACGGCACCCTCGGGGCCGTCCTGCTCTCGCCCCGCCGCCGCGTCCCCCTGTGGCTCGGGCGAGCCCTCCCGTACGTCCTCAACGGGCTGTTCGTCAGTGCCTTCGTGCTCACCGCCGCCGCGCTCGTCCTCGGGCTGCCCGTGCCCACCGGGTCGCTGCCCGGGCTCGGTCTGGTGCTGCTCGTCGCGGCGGGCGCCTGCTCGGCCTTCGGGCTCGCGCTCGGGGCGCTCGGGCTGCGCTTCCGGGACGTGTTCCTGGTGTCGAACGTGGCCGCCTCGGTGCTGCTGCTCCTGACCGGCGCCGCCGTGCCCCGGGAGACGCTGCCGGAGTGGATGCGGGCCGCCGGCGAGCTGCTGCCGCTCACGCACGCGGCGGACGCGGCGCGCGGGCTGACCGCCGGTGCCGGTCTGGACGGTCATCTGCTCGGGGCCGAGCTCGCGGTCGGCGCCGGATGGGGGCTGCTCGCGGTCGTCCTCCTCGCCGTCTTCGAGCGGGGGAGCCGACGCCGGGCGACGCTCGACGTGATGTGAAGCAGAGGAACGGGCGACGCTCGACGTGAATTGAGACAGAAGAACGGGCGACGCTCGACGTGATGTGACAGAGGAAGGAGGAGCGGGTCACTACCGGCCATCTTCGTGAACCCGTACCCGTACGGCCCGCGTCGTTCACCCGGAGTTCGCGCCTTCGATGCCCGGGGGTGTCAGCCTCGGCGGCGAGAGGCGAACACCGCACGTGAACGGAACGGGGTACGGGCATGGAGAGCGGGCCGGCGATCTTCGCGGGGACGGCGTTCACGCTGTTCGGAGGCGCGCTGCTGCTGTGGACCACCGTGCGGGCGCTGCACGGCCAGCCCGTGGCGCACGGGGTCGCCCCGCGCACCGCCGTCGCGCTGACGAGCCTCTCGGGCGCCGCCTTCCTCCTCCTCGGCGTCTGGTGCTTCGGCCGTCTCTGAGTCCGGCTCCCCGTCCGGCCCCGCACCCTTCCCGGGTTCCGCTCCCGGATCGTTTGTGATCTCTCCGACATGTCCCCCACCGCGCCGGTCCGGGAGTCCGGGCGGCAGGAATGCCAGGACTCGGGTTACCGTTCGAGTGGCCGTTGCGGGCTTTCGCCGTTTGACACGGGGGCGGGTTGTACCGTCACACTCCGCAGCGACGGGAGCGTCACCGTCCGTGCGCTGCCGTGCGTGCCAGTGCCGTACGTGCCAGAGAGTGTCGATCCGGAGAGAAGAGCGAAGTTGTCCCCGACCAGCGAGACCGCACACGGCGGCCGCCGACTCGTCATCGTCGAGTCGCCTGCCAAGGCGAAGACGATCAAGGGCTACCTCGGCCCCGGCTACGTCGTCGAGGCGAGCGTCGGGCACATCCGCGACCTCCCCTCCGGTGCCGCCGAGGTGCCGGAGAAGTACACCGGCGAGGTGCGCCGCCTCGGAGTCGACGTCGAGCATGACTTCCAGCCCATCTACGTCGTCAACGCCGACAAGAAGGCGCAGGTCAGGAAGCTCAAGGAGCTGCTCGCCGAGTCCGACGAACTCTTCCTCGCCACCGATGAGGACCGCGAGGGCGAGGCCATCGCGTGGCACCTCCAGGAAGTCCTGAAGCCCAAGGTCCCGGTCCACCGGATGGTCTTCCACGAGATCACCAAGGACGCGATCCGCGAGGCCGTCGCCAACCCGCGCGAGCTGAACCAGCGCATGGTCGACGCCCAGGAGACCCGCCGCATCCTCGACCGGCTGTACGGCTACGAGGTCTCGCCGGTCCTGTGGAAGAAGGTCATGCCGCGGCTGTCCGCCGGCCGCGTGCAGTCCGTCGCCACCCGTCTCGTCGTCGAGCGGGAGCGCGAGCGCATCGCCTTCCGCTCCGCCGAGTACTGGGACCTCACCGGCACCTTCGGCACCGGCCGCACCGGTGACGCCTCCGACCCGTCCTCGCTGGTCGCGCGCCTCGCGACGGTCGACGGCAAGCGGGTCGCGCAGGGCCGCGACTTCGGCGCCGACGGGCAGCTGAAGACCGCGAACGTGCTCCACCTGGACGAGACGAACGCGCGGGCGCTTGCCGCCGCGCTCGCCGACACGGCGTTCTCCGTCCGCTCGGTCGAGTCGAAGCCGTACCGCCGCTCCCCGTACGCCCCCTTCCGGACCACGACCCTCCAGCAGGAGGCGAGCCGCAAGCTGGGCTTCGGTGCGAAGGCGACCATGCAGGTGGCGCAGAAGCTGTACGAGAACGGCTTCATCACCTACATGCGTACGGACTCCACGATCCTCTCCGACACCGCCGTCGCGGCGGCCCGGGCGCAGGTCACGCAGCTGTACGGCGCCGACTACCTGCCGGAGAAGCCGCGCGTCTACGCGGGCAAGGTCAAGAACGCGCAGGAGGCGCACGAGGCGATCCGGCCTTCGGGTGATCGTTTCCGCACTCCGGCCGAGACCGGCCTCACGGGCGACCAGTTCAAGCTGTACGAGCTGATCTGGAAGCGGACCGTCGCCTCCCAGATGAAGGACGCGACCGGTAACTCGGTCACCGTGAAGATCGGCGGCACCGCCGCCGACGGCCGGGACGCCGAGTTCAGCGCGTCCGGCAAGACGATCACCTTCCACGGCTTCATGAAGGCGTACGTGGAGGGGGCGGACGACCCGAACGCCGAGCTCGACGACCGCGAGCGGCGCCTGCCGCAGGTCGCCCAGGGCGACGCGCTGACCGCCGACGAGATCACGGCGGACGGCCACGCGACCAAGCCGCCGGCCCGCTACACCGAGGCCTCGCTGGTCAAGGAGCTGGAAGAGCGCGAGATCGGCCGCCCGTCGACGTACGCCTCGATCATCGGCACCATCCTCGACCGCGGCTACGTCTTCAAGAAGGGCACGGCGCTCGTCCCGTCCTTCCTGAGCTTCGCCGTCGTCAACCTCCTGGAGAAGCACTTCGGGCGGCTCGTCGACTACGACTTCACCGCCAGGATGGAGGACGACCTCGACCGCATCGCGCGCGGCGAGGCCCAGTCCGTCCCATGGCTCAAGCGTTTCTACTTCGGTGAGGGCGAGTCCGGCGGCGGCGCGGCGGACGCCGGGAACGGCGACGGCGACCACCTCGGCGGCCTCAAGGAGCTCGTCACCGACCTCGGCGCGATCGACGCGCGCGAGATCTCCTCCTTCCCCGTCGGCAACGGCATCGTGCTCCGCGTCGGCCGCTACGGCCCGTACGTCGAGCGCGGCGAGAAGGAGCAGGAGGGCCACCAGCGGGCCGACGTGCCCGACGACCTCGCGCCCGACGAGCTGACCGTCGAGCTCGCCGAGGAGCTGCTCGCCAAGCCGAGCGGTGACTTCGAGCTGGGCACCGACCCGGTCAGCGGCCACGAGATCGTCGCCAAGGACGGCCGCTACGGCCCGTACGTGACGGAGATCCTGCCCGAGGGCACCCCGAAGACCGGCAAGAACGCGGTGAAGCCGCGCACGGCCTCCCTCTTCAAGTCGATGAGCCTCGACACCGTCACCCTGGAGGACGCGCTCCGGCTGATGTCCCTGCCGCGGGTCGTCGGTGCGGACGCCGAGGGCGTCGAGATCACCGCGCAGAACGGCCGCTACGGCCCGTACCTGAAGAAGGGCACGGACTCGCGGTCGCTCACGGACGAGGAGCAGCTCTTCACGATCACGCTCGAAGAGGCCCTCGCGATCTACGCCCAGCCGAAGCAGCGTGGCCGCGCCGCGGCCAAGCCCCCGCTGAAGGAGCTCGGCACGGACCCCGTCAGCGAGAAGCCCGTGGTCGTCAAGGACGGGCGCTTCGGCCCGTACGTGACGGACGGCGAGACCAACGCCACCCTGCGGACCGACGACAGCGTGGAGACGATCACGCCGGAGCGCGGTTACGAGCTCCTCGCGGAGAAGCGCGCCAAGGGACCGGCGAAGAAGGCCGCCAAGAAGGCCCCGGCGAAGAAGGCCGCGGCGAAGAAGACGGCCACGAAGACGGCGGCGAAGAAGACCACGGCCGCGAAGAAGACCGCCGCGAAGAAGACGACGACGGCGAAGACGGCCACGGCGAAGAAGACCGCCGCCAAGAAGACGGCGGCGGCCAAGCCGGAGTAGCCCCGAAGGGGCTTGGAGGAGGGCGGGAGCGGTGCTCCCGCCCTCCCACGTTTGTTCGGGCGCGGGCCGCGGGGAGCAAGGCCGTCCGGATAGGGTGGACGGATGACGCGAGCAGAGCAGCCAGACCGCCTGGGCGATTCCGACACGGCACTCGTCGCGGATTCCCGGGAGCGCGCCGTACGCGCCCTCTTGCGCCATCAGCCGCTGCGCCGGCTGTGGAGCGCCCACCTGGTCGGCAGCACCGGTGACGCGCTCGCCCTCCTCGTCCTCGTGCTCCTCGGCTATCAGGCGGCCGTCGCCGAGGGCGCGCTCGGGGGCGGCTACCGGGGAGCCGCGTTCGCCGTGGCCGCCGTCGTCGCCGCCCGCCTGCTCGCCTCGGTCCTCTTCGGGGCCGTGCTCCTCGGGCCGCTGACCGCGCTCACCGGGCCGTCGGGCCCGCTCGACCGGCGCTGGACCATGATCGGAGCCGACGGGCTGCGGATCGCGCTGCTCGTCATCGCCCCGCTGTGGATCTCCTGGGTCCCGGACAGCGCCCTCTGGTACCTGCTGGGCACCGTCTTCGTCACCGGTGCGGCCGAACGCCTCTGGACCATCGGCCGGGAGGGTGCCGCGCCCGCGCTGCTGCCCGCCCCGCCCCTCGAGGGCGCCGCCGTACGGCCGCTGCCCGACCACCTCGGCGCGCTGCGCCGGCTGTCCCAGCGGACCGGCTTCCTCGCCGTCCCCGCCGCGGCCGCCGTGCTGCTCGTCGCCACCCTCGTCGGGAACCTGCTCGGTGCCGGCATCGACTGGTTCACGCTGCACCAGGCGGCGCTCGGCTCGTACGTCGCCGCCGGACTGTTCGCCGCGTCCGTCACCGTCCTGTACGCGATGGCGCTGCCCGGCGGGGCGACGCCCCGGCCCCGCTCGCCCCTGGAGGGCCTGCGCCGGCCGAAGACCGGCACCGAGGAGGGCAAGGGCCGCACCGGCGCCCTGCCGCTGCTCGTCCTCGCCTCCGCCACCGTCGCCGGGGCCATCGCCGCGGCCGCGTCCCTCGCCGTGCTCCACGCCTACGACCTGGGCGGCGGGCCCGTCACGTACGCCCTGCTCATCCTGGCGCTGAGCGGCGCCACCGCCGTCGGCATCCGCACCGCGGGCTCCGTCCTGCCGGTGCTGTCCCGCCGCCGGCTGCTCGCCCTCGCCATCACCGTCACCGGCGTCGCGCTGATCGCGATGGGTCTGGTCCCGGACACGGCGACCGTGCTGTTCCTCGCCGTCCTCGCCGGGTACGCGGCCGGGGTCGCCGCCAACACCGGCCACACCCTGATCGACCAGGAGACCGAGGAACCCCGCCGGGCCAGGACCACCGAGCACCTCCAGGCCACCGCCCGCGTCGCCATGGGCATCGGCGCGCTCGCCGCCCCGCTGCTCGCCGCCGCGATCGGTCCGCACCGGCTCGCGTCCGGCGAGTTCGTCTTCGCGCACGGCGGCGCCGCCTTCACGCTCGCCCTCGTCGGCGCCCTGCTGCTCCCGGTCGCCGCGCTCGTCCTCGCGAAGACCGACGACCGGGCGGGCGTCCCGCTCCGCCGCGACCTGCGCGACGCGCTGCGCGGCTCCGACCCGGTCCAGGCGCCCTCCCCGACCGGCTTCTTCATCGCCCTGGAGGGCGGCGACGGCGCCGGGAAGTCCACGCAGGTCCAGGCGCTCGCCGAGTGGATCCGCGCCAAGGGCCACGAGGTCGTCGTCACCCGCGAGCCGGGTGCCACCCCGATCGGCAAGCGGCTCCGCTCGATCCTCCTCGACGTGTCGTCGGCGGGGCTCTCGAACCGCGCCGAGGCCCTGCTGTACGCGGCCGACCGCGCCGAGCACGTCGACTCCCTGGTCCGCCCGGCCCTGGAGCGGGGCGCGATCGTCCTCTCCGACCGGTACATCGACTCGTCCGTGGCCTACCAGGGCGCGGGCCGCGACCTGTCCCCGACGGAGATCGCCCGCATCTCGCGCTGGGCGACCGACGGTCTCGTCCCGCACCTGACCGTCGTCCTCGACGTCTCCCCGGAGACCGCGAGGGAACGGTTCACCGAGGCGCCCGACCGGCTCGAGTCCGAGCCGCCGGAGTTCCACGCGCGCGTACGGGCCGGATTCCTCGCCCTCGCGGCCGCCGACCCCAGCCGCTACCTCGTCGTCGACGCCGGCCAGGAGCCCGAGGCCGTCACCACCGTCGTACGCCACCGGCTCGACCGGATGCTGCCGCTCTCCGAGGCCGAGGTGAAGGCCGCGGAGGAGGCCCGCCGGAAGGCCGAGGAGGAGGCCCGGCGCCTGGCGGAGGAAGAGGCCGCCCGCAAGGCCGAGGAGGAGCGCCTGGAGCGCGAGCGGCAGGAACAGCTCGCCAAGCTCCGCGCCGAGGAGGAGGAGCGCAAGCGGCGCGAGGAGGAGGAGGCGCGCCGCCTGGAGGCCGAACGGAAGGCCGAGGAAGCCCGCCGGAAGGCCGAGGAGGAGCGCCTCGCGGCCGAGGAGGAGGCCCGGCGCGCCGCCGCCGAGGAGAAGGCCCGCAAGGAGGAAGAGGAGCGGCTCCGCAAGGAGGCCGAGGAGGAGGCCCGGCTGCGGGCCGAGGCCGAGGAGCGCCGCCTGGAGAAGCAGCGCAAGGCCGAGGAGGCCCTGCTGCGCGCCGAGGAGGCCCGCCGGATGGCCGAGGCCGCCGCGGCAGCGAAGGCCGCGGAGGAGGCGGCGGCGAAGGCCGCCGCCGAGAAGCTCGCCGCCGAGGCCGCAGCCAAGGCCGCGGCGGAGCGTGCGGCCGCCGAGCGCGCCGCGGCGGAACTCGCCGCCGCGCAGCGTGCCGAGGCGGCGAAGGCGTCCCGCGAGAAGGCCGCCCGGGAACGCGAGGCCGCGGAGAAGGCCGCCGCGGAGCGGACGGCGGCGGCGGAGCGGGCCGCTGCGGAGCGGGCGGTGGCTGCCGAGAAGGCCGCCGCCGAGCGGGCCGCCAGGGCTACGGAGGTGTCGGCGAACGAGGTCACCGTGCCGACCCCGATCGTGAAGCCGGACGCGCCGACCGTCTCGCCGGACGAGGTCACCGTCGAGACGCCGGTCGTGCGCCCGGAGGCCGACGAGACCGCCGTCCTGCCGCAGGTCGGGGATCCGCGGGGCGTGGACGAGACCGCCGTGCTGCCGCAGATCCGGGATCCGCGGGGTGTGGACGAGACCGCCGTGCTGCCTCCCGTACGGGACCGGGCGTCCGACCCCGCCGACCGGGTGCCGCCGGGCATCTTCCGCGACGAGCGCGACGAGCACACCGCGCCTTCCGGGGCGAACGACCGGACCCGGGAGCTGCCCCAGCTCGACGAGAACGGCCGGCCGCGCCGCCGCTCCGACTGGGCGGAGGAGACCCCGCTCGACGACCTGCCGACCCTCGCGGACGAGCTGTTCGGCCCGCACGAGGACGAGGACGAGGGCCCGCGCCGGCGTCGCTGAGACGCCGTGGGGGGGGGGGGGGGGGGACCCCCCCCCCCCCCCCCGCTCCGGGTACCGAGGCGGTTTTCCACAGGGCGGCGGGGGCTGTCAGAGCGCTGCCCCACAATGGAGGACGTACCTGAGGAGGGCGCAGACATGGCCGTATGGGACGACCTGGTCGGACAGAGCCGGGTCGAGGAGCAGCTCGCCGCCGCCGCGCGGGACGCCGACGCGCTCGTGACCGCCCACGCCGCCGGCGAGCCGGTGCCCGAGGCCTCCAAGATGACGCACGCCTGGCTGCTCACCGGCCCTCCCGGGTCAGGGCGGGCGACCGCGGCCCGCGCCTTCGCCGCCGCGCTGCAGTGCGTCAGCCCCGACCGGGCGCTCGGCGGGGCGCCGGGCTGCGGCTTCTGCGACGGCTGCCACACGACCCTCGTCGGTACGCACGCGGACGTCGAGATCGTCCGTACGGACCTGCTGTCCATCGGTGTGAAGGAGACCCGCGACCTCGTCCGGCGCGCCCAGCTCTCCCCGGCGGGCGGGCGCTGGCAGGTCATCGTCCTGGAGGACGCCGACCGGCTCACCGAGGGCGCGGGGAACGTGCTCCTGAAGGCCGTCGAGGAGCCCGCGCCGCGCACGGTCTGGCTGCTCTGCGCGCCGTCCCTGGAGGACGTGCTGCCCACGATCCGCTCCCGCTGCCGGCACCTGACGCTGCGCACCCCGCCGGTGGAGGCCGTCGCCGACGTGCTCGTACGGCGCGACGGCATCGAGCCGGAGCTTGCGCAGGCCGCCGCCCGCGCCACCCAGGGCCACATCGACCGGGCCCGCCGGCTCGCCACCGACGAGCGGGCCCGCGCGCGCCGGTCCGTCGTCCTCAAGCTGCCGCTGCGGGTCGAGGACGTCGGCGGCTGCCTCAAGGCCGCTCAGGAACTGGTCGACGCGGCCGCGGAGGACGCGAAGCAGGTCGCGGAGGAGATCGACGTCAAGGAGACCGAGGAGCTGAAGGCGGCCCTCGGCGCGGCGCAGGGCGGGCGGATGCCGCGCGGCACGGCCGGGGCGATGAAGGAGCTGGAGGAGCGGCAGAAGCGGCGCAGGACGCGGACCCAGCGCGACAGCCTGGACCTCGCGCTCACCGACCTGACCGGCTTCTACCGGGACGTCCTGGCCCTCCAGCTCCGCTCCCGCACGGCCCTGGCGAACACGGACGTGCGGGACGCGCTGGAGCGGATCGCCCGCGACACCACCCCGGAGCGGACCCTCCGCCGCATCGAGGCGGTCCTCGCCTGCCGGGAGGCCCTCGACCGGAACGTGGCGCCGCTGCTCGCGGTGGAGGCGATGACGATGGCGCTGAGAGGCTAGGGCTCCTCGGGCCCCCGGGCGATTGGACACGGTCCGTACCGGTACGGATACGCTCCTGGGATGGATTCCAGGCGCATGCTCCGTACGTCCGCCACGGCCCTCGCGGCCGCCGGCCTGATCCTCTCCGGCTGCTCGGGCGGAAGCGACGCCGCAGCGCCCAGATCGGCCGCCCCGGCCTCCTCCGCGTCCGCCGCGCCGAAGCTGACGAAGTACTACGAGCAGAAGCTGAAGTGGCGCGACTGCGGCGTCGAGGGCTTCCAGTGCGCCACCCTGCGCGCCCCGCTCGACTACGCGAAGCCGGACGGGGAGGAGGCCGAGCTCGCGGTGTCCCGGGCCCGGGCCACCGGCCCCGGGAAGCGGCTCGGCTCGCTCCTGGTCAACCCGGGCGGCCCCGGCGGCTCCGCCGTCGGCTACCTCCAGGGGTACGCGGGCATCGGCTACCCGGCGCCCGTCCGCGCCCGCTACGACATGGTGGCCGTCGACCCGCGCGGAGTGGCCCGCAGCGAGCCCGTGGAGTGCCTGACGGGCCCGCAGATGGACACGTACACGCAGGTCGACCAGACCCCCGACGACACGGCGGAGATCAACGCGCTGAGCGCGGCCTTCAAGGACTTCGCGGCCGGCTGCGAGAAGAAGTCGGGCAAGTTCCTGCCCCACGTCTCCACCGTGGAGACGGCCCGGGACATGGACATCCTGCGGGCGGTGCTGGGCGACGAGAAGCTCACCTACGTGGGGGCGTCGTACGGGACGTTCCTCGGCGCCACCTACGCCGAGCTGTTCCCCCGGCGGGTCGGCCGTCTCGTCCTCGACGGGGCGATGGACCCCTCGCTGTCCGCGCTCGACCTGAACCGGGACCAGACCGGCGGCTTCGAGACCTCCTTCCGCGCCTTCGCCGCGGACTGCGTCCGCACGTCGGACTGCCCGCTGGGCACCGGGTCCGTCGCGGCGGCCGGGGAGGCGATGAAGAAGTTCTTCCGCGACGTGGACGCCAAGCCGCTGCCGACGGGCGAGAGCCGCGAGCTCGGCGAGTCCCTCGCCACCACGGGCGTGATCGCCGCGATGTACGACGAGGGCGCCTGGCCCCAGCTGCGCGAGGCCCTCACCAGGGCGAAGAGCGGCGACGGCTCCGGGCTCCTGGCCCTGGCCGACAGCTACTACGAGCGTGAGGCGGACGGCACGTACGCCAACCTCATGTCCGCCAACGCCGCCGTGAACTGCCTGGACCTGCCGCCCGCCTACACCGGCCCCGCGGACGTCGAGAAGGCCGTCCCGTCCTTCGAGAAGGCCTCCCCGGTCTTCGGAAAGGGCCTCGCCTGGGCCGCCCTCAACTGCACCCCCTGGCCCACCCCGCCCACCGGCCGCCCGCACCGCATCACCGCCGAGGGCGCCGCCCCGATCCTCGTCGTCGGCACCACCCGCGACCCGGCCACCCCGTACCACTGGGCCCAGTCCCTGGCCGGCCAGCTCTCCTCCGGCACCCTGCTGACCTACGTGGGCGACGGTCACACCGCGTACGGCCGGGGCAGCGACTGCATCGACACGGCGATCAACACCTACCTCCTGGACGGCACCCCTCCGGCGGACGGAAAGCGCTGCTCATAGGCCCGATCCGGGGGTGGTCAGAGCACCTCGGGAAACTGTGTAGACTTGGCGACGCTGCTGCACCCACCATGGGAACGCGAGCGGTGCCGCCTTAGCTCAGTTGGCCAGAGCAACGCACTCGTAATGCGTAGGTCTCGGGTTCGAATCCCGAAGGCGGCTCGGAATTACCCCAGGACTCACTCGCCGTGACCTGGGGTTTTTTCATGCCCTTTACCTGTGCGGGCATGCGGCAGCGGGGGTCCAGAACCTCGTGCGTGAGCATGCGTGAGCGAAGGGGCTGTCGGCCCGTGGGCACGGGGTCTCGCCCACCGGTGGTCTCCGGTCAGCGGCCCGTCGCGACAAGGCGGAGGTAGCGGCGCAGGCCGAATGCGCGGCGGTGCTCCGTGCTCGCGGTGGCGAGCTGGGTGACCATCCGGTCGTGGGTTGTGACGGCGTCGGTGAGCTGGGCCTGGCGCTGGAGCAGTACCGCGCGCTGGCGTTGCGTGGCCGTCTGATGCTGTTGCTTCTCTTTGTTGACTTGTTGCTGGCGGGTGGTGATGCGTTGCTGGAGCTGCTCGCGCTCCCTACGGGCGGCACTCTCGGCCTGAGCGATCTCCGCTTCGTGACGCTTCTTCTGGGCGGCGAACTGCTGACGGATCGTGGCCCGCTCCTGGGCGCTCACAGCGGTGGGAGCCGACTGCCGGGCCCGTTGCTCCAGTGATGCCCGCCAGCTTTCGAGTGCGCGCGCCCGTACTTCGCCGACGCCCGGAACCTTGACCTGTTGGTGGTTAGGCCGGATGAGGTACGCGTCGCGGTTGCTGTACCGGCCGGTCTGCACGTAGCGGACCTTCGTGAAGTCGGCGGCTGTATGGATGCCAGCGGCGGTCAGGGCCGTGACCGTCCCGCTGCTGATGTTCGAGAGCTTTTTGACCTCCTGGATGGAAGCCCGACGAAGCCTGTCCTGGACGTGTGTCGTGATCGCTGATGTCAGCGCCGCATCCAGTTGCTTCTGCTCCTTGGCGGCCAGTCCGCTCAGCGTGGCCCTCAGGTTGTTGGTTTTCTGGTTGAGGGTGATGGTGATCCGAGACTGAGCGTCACGTAGCTCGGCCTGGAGGTTCTTGATCTGCTGATTGATCTGTACGTCCCGGCTCGCGCCGGCCAGGTCCAGGGCTTCGATCTCCTGGCGTACCTTGTGCCCCTCTGCCATGGGGGCCGCCAAGGATTCCACCTGCTGTTGGAGTGCCCGCAACCGGGCCTTGGATGCCTGGGCCTCGGGGTGGGAGCGCCGAGCGACCTGGAGGGTGCCGCCAGATGCGAGCAGAGTTCCCAGTTGTGCGACGGCCATGTAGCCGCTCGGCAGCACGCTCAGTGCGGTAAGTGCGGCTGGCGCAGCGGACCCGGCTAGGGCAAAGATCCCGGAGAGAACGTCTGCGGGACGCCGGCGAGCAAAGCCTGTAGCGGTGGCCGAGCCCGAACTCCCATGGCTCCCCGCAGAGGCGTTCTGAGGCGGTGGAATGTGACCCGCGAGCCAGGCGGGGGGGCCACCTGCCGGAGCTGCGGCAGGGGCCGGGCGTTGGGCCGGGACCGAAGCAGGGGCCGCCGCCACGGCCGCGGACAGCGAGGGGACCGCGTGGGCGTTCGCAGCGAGCAGTCCGTGCGTCTGCGCGGCCAGCGTTTGAAGGGCTGGGTCTGGATGGGTCAGCAGCAGACTCCAGGCCATGGAGGATTGTGGTTCCTTGAAATCGTCCTCTTTCAGAATCAGGAACTCTCCCTCGTCGTCGTGCAGCTGGTCCCAGATACTGGGGTCAGTGGCGATCGAGACCAGGGCGAGGTAAATGACCCAGGACGAAAAACGGTCCATCGTGGGGCCAAATTCCGAGCTTGTGCGGGTCGGGGACTGGTAGTTGCGGTGACCATTCTCCGTTGCGCCCTGACCCTTGAGCGCGGGCACGTACATTCCGTCGTAGTCGACGAGGCGGAGTGTGCCATCGGCCGCGACCAGAAGATTGCCGTGCTGGAGGTCGCCGTGAGCGATACCGAGCTTCTCCAGGTCGGCGGTCAGCGCCGCGAACCGCTCGGCGATGCCGAGGATGGCCGCCGTGTTCCGGATGTTCCGGTCGATCCACGTGATCAGGTTGGTGCCCTCTACCCAAGCCATCTTCAGGGCCGGGTACCACTGACCGGCGACGAGGACGCCACGCGGCAGATACTCAAGGCTGACGGGCCACGGTTGGGACAGCTTGGCGTGCTTGAGGCCGGAGAGCTGCTTGCTGATGGCCTGGTAGCGCGCTTCCAGAGTGCTGCTGTCGCGAGTGAAGCACTTCAGTGCATACCGCTGCCCGCCGGGTGCGGTGATGGAGAAGACGCTCGCGAAGTTCCCGGAGATCGCCTTCGGCCCTAGCACAAGGCTCTGCTGGACAGACCCGCTTTTGAGGTCCGGGTCCTCGAAACAGAGCGTGGGGTTCTGGAGGGCTTCCACGTAGTTTGCGCCGGTCGGGAATCTACGTCCGGCGACAGGTTTGCCAGCGCGGGAGACCGCCATTACCCCTCCGTCTTCACCCGCATGCGAATGAGGGCTACGTCGTCGTTGCGCATCCGTGACTTGTCGCGCTCGCTTTGGACCCACTCGGTGAAGAGCTCGTGGTCCAGGTCGGCAAGGTTTCCGAGCTGTTTTCCTGCTCCGCCCGAATCGATTTCAGGGTGCGACAGCAGCCATGCGGCCAGCGCGTCGGTTGCCAGCAGCAGCTCGTCACCCGCGCGCAGCTCGCCGGTTGCGGTCGACACCCGTTCGGCGATGAGTGCGGCATCCCTGTTGCGGCTGCCGAGCAATTGAGGGGTGATCCCGAAGCCGTGGCTGTCCGTGATGGGGAAAGAGGTGACCAGTCGACCATCGCGGAATTGGAAGAGGCAACTGTCGCCGAGAGCGAAAGCCCTCCAGATCCAGCGGCGAACAGCTCCGGAGGTTTCCGGGACGGCCGGTGCTGCCCGCACGTGGACGGCTATCAGTGTGGCGAAGGCCCCTTTGTCCAAGCCCGGCTGTTCGTACCAGGCGATTGGCCGGCCGCGTGCCGCCCGCTCCGCCTGATAATCCGAGATGTAGCCGTCCCACTGGTCGACGGTGCGGGCCAGGAGGTCCTCGACGAAGGCCCCGGGCAGGCCGTCCTCCCGGTCCCCTGGTTCTTCGTCGGCAGCCGTCATCGACGCGATGGCGCCGTGTACCAGCTGTCTGGCCCATGCTCCGGCGAGCAGACTCTCGGATGCCCCGTCGGACACTGCGACGAACAGTGAACTTGCGTCGGATGACAGCGAGACATCGATGGCGTCCTCGCATTCATCCGGTGAGCTGCCCGTCTTGGGAACGAGAAAGCGCTGGACGTCGAGGGGTGTTGAAGAGGCACCCATGTTGCTCAGCGAAGTTCCGTGGCGCGTGTACCGATGTCGAGGAACTCGACGATGGAGGTGATGTCGGCGTTGTAGACGAAGCCGCGTGTGGCTTCGCTGACGCGGTGGCCCTGCGAAGCGGCGTAGGAACGCATGTGACTGGGCAGCACGCTCGACATGTGGAAGAGCAACCGGGAGTAGGTATCGGGGAGGTCGCCTTCGCTGTCCGGGAACGTGACGGGCGTGCCGCTCGCCCCTGACACGTGCAGGTTGAAGAGGAGAACCGACCCGTCGGCGGTGGCATGCGAGGCGAGCCCGATGGCCGCGCTGGTGGGATCGCCGTCAGTGGACTCACCGTCGGTCAGGTTGAGGACGATGGGAGGGAAACCGCCCGGGTGCTCGTCGACCCAGCGGGCGACAAGGGAGTCGGCGTAGCCGAGGGCGCGAGTCATCGGGGTGCCGCCGTTGGTCACAGGGTCCATCCACACGGGGAACTGCACGGTCGTCTCTACGAGGCCACCGGCGCCGTCCGGCACCTTCTTCGTACGGCTCTCCAGGCGGGCAGGGTTGTTCGCGATCTCGCTCAGCGGTACGAGGTCCCGCCCGGCGAGCGCGCCGGTGAAGGCGGAGCCGACCTGGGTGTGGCCGTAGCCGATCACCGCGACGTGGAAGTAGTCGCGGACGCCCTCTTCCTTTGCGCACTTGACCGACAACTCGGTCAGCAGCCGGTTGATGGCATCCGATACGACCTGGGCGCGCTGCTGGACCATCTCGCCGCTGCCGATGGCATCGCTCATCGATGCGGACTGGTCCACGAGGAAGATGAAGCAGCCAGGATTGGTGCGGCTGATTTCGGCGGTGTACGGCATCTCGGCGACCCGGCTCCTCTTGCGCGACGGGGGACTGAACGCCACGGCATGGGACACACGCGGAAAACCTGACCCCCCAGGGAGATCGATCGTAGCGGTACCGCGCTGCTCGGTGAGGGGAATCGGAGGGGATCGGCCGCCGTCTCCCTCTCTCCCACGGCAGAGGGACGACCACCCTCTGCTGTCTCCTGCTGGACGGCCGAAGCGCGCGTGCCGGCTGTTCTGGCGTCCCACGTGCTGGGGGAGCTGAGACAGTACGCTGAGTTCAGCGGGATCGGGCCCGCCCGCATGGTGTCCGGGAGGTGCGTCATGACTGCCGAGATGGCAGCCCCTGCGTGGATGCACGAGCAGATCACGGCGGAGCAGTACGACTCCTGGTCCGAGGAGCAGTGTGCGGGGATCGAGATCGTGGACGGGATGGTCGTTGTGAGTCCCAGTGCGTCCAAGCGCCACAACCGGCTTGCTCGGATCTTGGCGAATGCCTTGGAGGCGGCTGCGGGGCCTGACTGGAACGCCGATACCGACTTCGATGTCCGTCTCCAGGACGTCCCGCTCACGAATCGGCGCCCGGATGTCGTTGTGTACCGCGCGGACACGATCGACATCACGCCTACCCGTCCTGAGCACGTGCTCCTGGTCGTGGAGGTTGTCTCACCGGGATCGGAGACCACCGACCGGATCGTGAAGACGGACCAGTACGCCAAGTCCGGTATCGCCTTCTACTGGAGGGTCGAGCAGGCCGCGACCGGCGTCCCTCTCGTGTACACCTACGTTCTGGACCCTGCTGCCAGGGTCTACCGGGACGGGGAAGTGTTCACCGGCGTCGTCAAGGTTTCGGCGCCCTTCGCGGTGGAGGTCGACCTCGGCAGGATCTGACCCCTTCTGAAGGCGACCCGGTTTGCGTGAGCGCTGCGTGAGCGGACCGGGTGGCACCAGGATGGACGCGGCGTCACGATGATCACGGTCGGACGCCTCTGATCTGGGGAAACGGGATTCTGAGGCATCGTCCGGCACCACCCGGGATGATCTTGTGGGGCCTCGTAATGCGTAGGTCTCGGGTTCGAATCCCGAAGGCGGCTCTTGTGGAAGCCCGGGTCAGATGTCACTGACCCGGGCTCTTCTGTTGCCCCCATCGGCCGGGGCCCGCGCGAAGTGAGCCGGACCTCGGTGATCGTGTCGATGATGTGCTGCGGGCCGTCGGTGAACTCCTGAACGAGAACACGGGTGTTGGTCTCGCCCAGGTAGTTCTCCTGGCCGGCGATCCTGGTAGGCCGCGCGAACATCCGTCGCGCAGACCGCTCTACCAGCAGGGGGTGACGTGGGCGCCGTACCCCTCGCATGCGGTGCCGGGGCTGATCCCGGTGGAGGTGGGGCCGGCGACGACGCTGACGGGGCGGTTCATGCTCCTTGCTTCCCGGCGTTGGACAGGGTGGTGGCTGCGACGTGGTCGGCGACCATGTCGACCCGGCGAGTGATCATGCCGAGCGAGCTGGTGTAGTACAGGCAGCCGGCTGCGAGCTGCCCCAGGGCGAACACCGGGGCGGGTTCGGACGACTCCGCCGGGATCAGCCGGTTGTCGGCGGTGTCGATGGTGAGGCCGCCGAACGGGTCGTACTGTCCCAGGCCCGCCTCGACCACCGAGGCGCACAGTGTGGATGCCGCGGTGGGCGGGCCGGCCTTCTCGCTCTTGGCCGAGTTGATGACCGCGTCCGTCGTGAAGCTCGTGTCCCGGCAGGTGACGGTGAAGCCGTCAGCGGTCGCCGTCACGTTCTCCACGCCACCGGTCACCCGCAGCTGACCGGCCTCGATGGCCGAGAACAGCCGGACGGCGGTGGGCATCGGCATGGGGTGGATGAGGCTCTGGAACAGATGGTGGTAGTCGCGAAGGTACGTGCGGCGCTCCGCGTCCGACCAGCGCGACCACACGAGTTCGATCACATCGTTCGCGGCGTTGATGAGCAGGGGATGCCACAGCTCTCCGCGTTCGGCCAGGTCCAGATGACGGGCGAGCCGGTCGGCCGGAGCCTCGGCCGGGTCGGCTTCCCGGCTGAGGGTTTCGGGGGCGATGCCCTGAGCCTCCAGCTCGGCGTGCATCAGGCGCAGCACCGCGGCGAGCGACAGCCCTTCCGGTGCGGCGGCGGCCTCCAGGACGGCGGCCTGGGTGAGGACGGACGCGGTGAGAGGGCGGTAGCGCTGGCGAACGCCGGGCAGCAGGCCGCGCCGCGACACCATCGTGATGGGCCCACGATGGCCCTGGTGGAGCAAGGCCAGCACGATGTCCACCGCGGTCAGACCCGTTCCGAGCACCGTGACGTGCTCGTCGGGGTCGATCGTCTCGACGGTGATCCGCAGCGGATAGGGATCGTCGGTGTAGCGCGGGTGCCCCGCCAGGCCGTAGAAGTCCGCCGGTGCGGTGGTGCCCACGCACAGAGCGACGCCGTCGTATTCCCGCACGCTACCGTCGGCCGCGGTCAGCCGTACGCCGGCGCCGTCGGTGCCCGGCGACATGTGGACGGCGTTCTGGGTGATCACCTCAAGGGGCCGACCGTTGGCACGCCAGGCTTCTTCGAGGCGTCCGAATGAATCGGAAATGTAGTCGCCGAAAAGGTGGCGCGGGACGAAGGAGCCGAGGCCGGCGTATTTCCGTGCCTGCGGGTCATCATGCCGGCTCAGCCATTCCTGAAAATGTCTGGGCTCGTCTCGCCGGATCGACATGAACTCGATCTCCCCGTTCAGCAGGGCCGAGCTCAGGTCGGAGCGGTAGGCGTTTCCCCGGCCGACTTCCTTCTCCGGCTCATATATCGCCAGGTCGAGGTCCTGCGTCAAACCTCGGCGGGTCAGGGCGTCTACCAGGCTCACACCCGTGGCGCCGCCGCCAATAATTGCGAACTTCACTGCGTCCTCTATGTTTCGAGAGAATTTCTGTGGATCTCGCCGGCGCAGCTCAATCTCGCCGGGGTGTGTCCGGGGCGGGGTTTTGATCATGAGAATATTTGCCGCATGTGGTGGATTTGTCAATCCCTTTCCCGCTTGGCCTCGATTCGTCAGCGGGGTTCGGTCGCCGGTCGGGGCGGCGGTTCGCCCTTTACATTCCCGTGCTGGTCGAGGACGGCCTTCGCGTGACGCCGCAGGGTGCGCCGGGTTCCACGGGCCCGGTGGGGGCGCACCTGCCGATCCACAGGGCCGCCCAGGGGGCCCTAGCTGATGTCAGTACGCGCGCCGCCAGTGGAGGGCTAGCTTGAGGTTCCGTACAGTCAATTTTCCCTATTGACTTGACGGGTCGGCCGCTTGGCGGTCGCTGCGAGATGATCGGCGCGAACTGAACGATCCGTTCATTCTCTGGCGCCTCTGCAATGCGGTACAGGTTGATCAGGCACGCAAATGTCTGCCCTGCCGCCCGTCCTGGTTCATTCTGATATGCGGGGGTACGATGCCGGTCGACGAAAGCGCTATACCCGGCGCCGGTTCGCGGGAAGAGCATGAGCGTCAGCTCCATGGATATGCGCGGCGTCTTCGTGATGCGCATGACCG